>JAMXAE010000032.1 GCA_024281695.1 Nitrosomonas sp.
GTGAATAACTGATTTGGTTCTTCATCTCTTCCTCCTCTCAAATCATTTTATCTCCGAAAATACCGGGGCGATTCAATTTGCTGTCGGCGCACGAGTTGTTGATGCACGGCCTGGTGGATGAGGCCGGATGTTATCGTTCCGGCGGTGTCGGTATTTTTCAAGGCAAGCAGTGGTGCATATGGCGCCGCCTGCCAACCGGGTGCCGGAACTGATGGCCGATTTACTGGAGTGGCTGGCGATGACTACCGAACATCCGTTGATCGCCGGTTGTGTCTTTCATTACGAGATTGAATTCATTCACCCCTTTGCTGATGGCAATGGCCGCATGGGGCGGTTGTGGCAGACCTTGATCTTGCGTGATTGGAAGCCTTTGCTGGTTTATTTGCCGGTGGAAACGGTGATCAGGGAGCATCAAGATAGTTATTACCAAGCACTGGCGGCGGCCGATGAACAAGCCGATGCGACACCTTTCATCGCGTTCATGCTGAGTGAGTTACTTGCTGCCATTCGCCAGGCAACAGCTACCGATCAAGTAACCGATCAAGTAACCGACCAAGTTGCAGTACTGATCCGGAGAATTGGTAATGGTGAATTAAGCAGCAGTGATTTGATGCAGACGCTAGGGCTCGCGCATCGCCCAACTTTCCGGGAAAATTATTTGAATCCGGCATTGGCAGGCGATTGGATCGAGCGCACAGAACCGGATTCACCGCGCAGTCCCAAACAGCGTTATCGATTGACCGCTAAGGGAAGGGATTGGTTGCAGTGGCATGCCGATCAATGAACCGGATTTAACGATCAAGTAAGCTGACGGTTTCAACAACCTCCAACCCACCCCCACATTTCCAGCACAACTGAAAATTAGCCGGATTTTCCTCACCACATGATGGGCATTGCACATTGCCAATCGCTGCCGGCGTATTCTCATAGGTTTCAATTATACGTTTGCTCCGCTCATAATCTTCGTCGCGCTTGACCCACACTTCCGGGTAAGCGTGCGTAAATGGGATTTCTCCGGCTACGCCTTGCGCGTGCTGGTTAAAAATTTGCGCCGGGATATAGGCGTGCTCAAGCAGATCAAGTACTATCTGTGCTTCCATCAAATTGTTGGCAGAGTAAACTTTCTTCATGCAATGTTGATGCTAAATAAAATAATAGGTTAATTGAGTAAAACTATGTGGTTCAGAAATTTACAAGCTTATCGCATTACCAGCGGAAATATAACACTGAATAGTCTCGAAGAAGCGCTTTCCCAGCGTGCACTGCAACCATGCATGCAAATGGAAATGCAAAGCCGTGGTTGGGTGGTGCCGAGAGAGGAGCAGGAAAATTTTGTGCATGCTTTTGGTCAGCAATGGTTGATGAGCCTGGGGGTGGAAAAGAAATTGTTGCCGGCTGGGGTGATTAATCAACACGCTAAAGCCCGTATTACGCAAATAGAGCAAATGCAAGGCTACAAGGTAGGTAAGAAGCAAGTCAGAGACATCAAAGAAGCGGCGATGATCGAATTGTTGCCGCGCGCATTTGTGCAGCGCCACAAGACCTATGCTTGGATTGATGCGATAAAGAACCGATTGGTTATCGATACGGCAAGTAGTCATAAAGCAGATGAATTTGTTGAAGTACTCATTAAGTCGGTGCATGGTTTGACGCTGGAATCTTTGGATACGCAGATTTCACCGTCGTCGGCGATGACGCGATGGCTATCGGGCGATGATCTGAAGTCTATTTTTACGATTGATCGTGATTGTGAATTGCAAGGAATGAATGACGAGAAAGCGACTGTTCGCTACACCCGCCATGTTCTGGATGCTGAAGAAACCGCGCGACATATCCGAGCGGGAAAGAAAGTAATCAAACTGGCCATGACATGGAATAACAAAGTTTCATTTGTTTTGCATGACAATCTTCAACTGAGGCGGATTACGCCTTTGGATATCCTTAAGGAATCTACCGAATCGACGGAAGAATTATTCGATAGCGACTTTGCGATGATGACGGGTGAATTAAGTCAATTGATCACTGACATCATCGAAGTGCTAGGTGGAGAGGATAACAGCTAATTTAACTGGTTAGTGTTTGTCGGCTTTGGTTTTGTCTTTTATTCCCGACAATACACCACTGGCAATTTTGTGCATAAAGTTTGCTGTCGTTTGCGCCAGACTGACGCCTGTTTCCAATTGAGTATGGCTCACCGAGGCAATTTGCTGGGCAAGAATAGCTAACGTCTCTTTCAATTGAGAACCCACCGCTGTGCCATTATTCTGGGCGTGGCGACTGAGATCGTGCAAAATATCGGACAGCAGGCCTTGCGCGGTCGTGGCGGTATGATGCAGTGTGTCCAGGAACAAGCTTTCCAAACTTTCCAAATCAGAACGAGTCCGGGCTAATTCATTATCCGAGAACTTTTTGGCCTGTCCCGCTGCTTCTTCAATCGCGAGCTTGGAAGCTTCGGCAAGTCCTGCCAGTGCTGAATCGAGTCCTTGAATGGCTTCGGTGACTTGTGATTTTGCGGTTTGGGTTTGATTGGCTGCCCGCTGCAATTGTTGCGCTGCTCCATCATGTGCACCTTGTAGAACCGCAGTGATAATGCGACGCAAGGATTCTAAATCGATGTGGTGCGCATTCATGGCTTTAAGTGTTAAGCGGTGGACGGTTTCTTGAATATGGGAACCGTGGGCAACTGCATCACGAATTTCGGCTTCTAATGCTTCGATATCATTCTTGCTATCAGATTGATGAGTGTTCTCAGTTTGCATGATGATAGATCCTAGGGAGTAAAGTGATGGGCTTCGTTTTTTATTCTGCTCCAATATTTCCAAGTTGGTCAAGGCCATTCATATAAGGGCGCAGCACTTCCGGGATGGTAACACTGCCGTCCCCATTCTGATAGTTTTCCAATACGGCTACCAGAGTTCGTCCCACGGCAAGCCCGGAGCCATTCAGTGTATGCAGCAGCGTTGGTTTTCCCTGTTCATTCCGAAAGCGCGCTTGCATGCGCCGTGCTTGGAATGCTTCACAATTGCTGCATGAAGAAATTTCTCGATAAGTATTTTGTGCTGGCAGCCATACTTCAATGTCGTAGGTTTTTGCTGCTGAAAAACCCATATCACTGGTGCATAACGCCATTACGCGATAAGGCAAGACCAGTTTCTGTAAAATCTTTTCCGCATGGCCTACCAATTGCTCCAATGCTTCGTAAGATTGGTCAGGGTGAACAATATGCACCAGCTCAACTTTGTCAAACTGGTGCTGGCGTATCAGGCCGCGCGTATCCCGGCCATAGCTGCCGGCTTCTGAGCGGAAACAAGGCGTATGTGACACATATTTCAGCGGCAACGATTGCAGCGCTACGATTTCATCGCGCACTATATTGGTAATGGGCACTTCCGCTGTTGGAATGAGATGAAATGCGGGCGAATTATTTGCGACGGCATTCTCTGCATCACCTGCATTGACAGCGAACAGGTCTTCTTTAAATTTAGGCAATTGCCCTGTACCGCGTAGACTTTCTCGGTTAACCAGATAAGGCACATAAGTTTCCGTGTAACCATGCTCCTGCGTATGGGTATCCAGCATGAATTGAGCCAGGGCGCGATGTAGGCGAGCCAATCCGCCTTTCATTAGGCTAAAACGTGCGCCACTGAGTTTCGCCGCCGTTTCAAAATCTAATAAACCTAACTCTTCGCCGATACTGACATGGTCTTTGATATCGAAATCGAACTGCCGTGGTTCTCCCCAACGACGAATTTGCACATTATGTTCTTCGCTTTTCCCTTCCGGTACGCTGGCATGAGGCAGATTAGGGACTTCAAGCAGTATTTTCTGCAGACTGTTTTGAATGTGTTCCAACTGAGTTTCAGTTTGCTTCAGAGCATCACCCAAATGCGCTACTTCGGCCATGATAGCGCTGACATCTTCGCCTTTACTCTTGGCGTGACCGATTCTTTTTGACGCAGTATTGCGTTGCGCTTGTAGTTCCTGTGTTTGAGTCTGGATGGTTTTGCGCTCTGCTTCCAGTCGATTAAACGCTTCCACAGGGAAGGCATATCCTCTTTTAGCGAGCTGTTGAGTGACGTTGTCCAAATCGGTGCGTAATTGTTGAATCTCTAACATGCAAAAACTCCAAATAGCCAGTATAAATTGATATTCTATATTTTATGCTTGGTTTGCTTATCCAAATTGCGCAAATAAGCCAGTTTTTCCTGAATTTTTTGTTCCAATCCATAAGCCGTCGGTTGATAAAAACTGACTTCCGGCATGTTATCCGGAAAATAATTTTCTCCCGCCGCATACGCTTCTGGGCAATCATGTGCGTAGCGATAGGCGTTTCCATAGCCGATAGTCTTCATTAGCTGGGTGGGCGCATTACGCAGATGCATGGGAACACGGCGCGATTGATCCTGCTTCACAAAGGAGAGAGCTTTGTTGTAGGCCAGATAAGCCGCGTTACTTTTAGGTGCGCAGGCAAGATATAGAGCCGCTTGTGCCAATGCGAGTTCACCTTCCGGGCTGCCCAATCGTTCATAAGTCTCACAAGCATCCAATGTGAAACGTAAAGCGCGAGGATCGGCCAAACCAATATCTTCAACCGCCATACGAACCAAACGGCGCCCGATATAAAGTGCGTCGGTTCCGCCGTCTAGCATACGGCATAGCCAGTAGAGGGCCGCATCGGGAGAAGATCCGCGAATGGATTTATGCAAAGCGGATATCTGGTCATAAAATGCATCACCGCTCTTGTCAAAATTGCGTGCGTTGCGCGATAGTGCATTCAGAACATAATCTTTACTGATTTCTAAAATGGTTTCGGTTTCAGCCGCATTACGGATTTGCTCCAGTAAGTTCAACAAACGCCTTGCATCGCCATCGGCAAACTCAATCAATACGTGTTGAGATTCATCTGAGAATTGCAGATTACCAAGTGCTAAGGTTTGTGCGCGTTCAAATAATTGAGCTAATTCTTGCTCGGACAAAGCGGTGAGCACATAAACCTGAGCGCGCGACAACAATGCATTGTTTACCTCAAACGAGGGATTCTCGGTTGTGGCGCCGACAAAAGTAATCAGTCCCTGTTCAACATAGGGCAAGAAAGCATCTTGTTGTGATTTGTTGAAACGGTGTACTTCGTCGACAAAAAGGATCGTGTGTCGCCCGGTTTGTTGTAAAACCAATTGAGCTTGCTCAATAGCACTGCGAATATCTTTTATACCCGATAGCACGGCCGATAACGCAATAAACTCGCAATTAAATTCGGTGGACATGATGCGTGCCAGCGTGGTTTTGCCGGTACCGGGCGGGCCCCATAAAATCATCGAATGCGGTTTACCCGATTCAAAAGCCAGACGTAACGGTTTTCCCGCGCCGAGTAAGTGGTTCTGTCCGATGATTTCGTTCAGATGCTTGGGACGTAACTGCTCTGCAAGCGGTGTTTGGGCTTCATGGCTCGGAAAAAGATCAGTCACTGATGATATCCGCATTTTTAGGCGGTATGAACTTAAATATTTCAGCCGGTAATTGAGGATTCTTATCTAAATCTGAAAAGGTAAGCAGTGTGGTTTGTCCAAAACTATCGCGTAAAGCCATAATTCTGAGTATGCCTTCCGGTGAGAATCCCATTTGGATGAATTCAAAAGCACTTTCCTTGCTTTTTGGAATTGCTTCGAGCCACTCAATCTGATTCTGCAGACCGAGCTCGTTCAACACAAAATTATCTTCGATGGTACTGCTACCGGCAAGTAGTGCAGCCGGGCTGCTGCCAATAGCGATATTGAATTGGCGGATGGTTACTTGATTCAGATCCTGATCATAAAACCATACTTGCTTACCGTCGCCTACAATGAGTTGCTCATACGGTTTTTCATAGGTCCAACGAAATTTCTCCGGACGTTCGAATAACATAGTCCCATTTGATTCTTGAATGGTGCGTGCATTTTTGTCATACAGCGTTTGCGAGAAATTTGCACGGGCAGTGCGAGTTTCTTGGATGAAATTTTTTAGACTTTCAGTCGCAGAGGCCTCAACGAGTGTAGCTATCAGGCTGGCGAGAAATAGTAATAACGTACTGGCACAGCGAGAGCGATTCATAATGTTCCTATACTTGAATTATCGTACTGAACTAATGACTGCGGTTTGAGGATTTAATCATTATTACGTGCCGGAGCCAATACTTCCCGATTGCCGTTGCTTTGCATGGAGGATACCAAGCCCGCACGCTCCATTTCTTCAATGAGTCGAGCAGCCCGATTATAGCCGATACGTAAATTCCTTTGCACCAAAGAGATTGAGGCGCGTCGGGTTTTTACGACGATGGCAACCGCTTCATCATAGAGCGGATCGGCTTCACCCTCTGGCGGTTTTTTTAAATCAATGGAGCTACCGGAATCATTTTCTTCCTCATCAATTTTTAGAATTTCTTCGATGTAACACGGCTCACCATGTTCTTTCAGGTACTCAACCACATGATGGACTTCGTGATCAGCTACAAAAGCGCCATGAATCCTTTGCGGGTAACCGCTGCCAGGCGGTAAATATAGCATGTCTCCTTGGCCAAGCAGCGCTTCTGCATCCAAAATAGTGCGTGAATCAATTTTGCTGGATACTTGAAAGGCAATGCGGGTTGGGATATTTGCTTTAATCAAGCCGGTAATCACATCGACCGAAGGTCGTTGGGTGGCTAGTACAAGATGGATGCCGGATGCACGTGCTTTTTGTGCAAGTCGAGCAATTAAATGTTCAACCTTTTTACCCGCAACCATCATCAAATCGGCTAATTCATCAATTAATACCACGATGAGCGGTAATTCTTCCAGGTATTCCGGTGTTTCTTCAGGCGGGCTAAATGGATTCACCAAGGGTTCTTCCTTTTTGATTCCTTCCTGTACTTTTAAATTATAACCACTGAGATTACGCACACCCAACGATGACATCAGTTTGTAACGTCGCTCCATTTCTGCGACGCACCAGCGTAGAGCACTGGCTGCTTCGCGCATATCGGTGACCACCGGTGTTAAGAGATGCGGGATACCTTCGTAAACTGATAATTCCAGCATTTTTGGGTCAATCAGGATAAGACGAACTTGTTCCGGAGTCGCTTTATAAATGAAGCTCAGAATAACGGCATTGATGGCGACCGATTTTCCTGAACCGGTCGTTCCTGCGATCAGTGCATGAGGCATTTTTGCCAGATCAGAAACTATTGGACGGCCACTGATGTCCTTGCCCAAAGCAATTGTTAACGGTGAAGCAGAATCGGCATAGGCTTGCGAGCTGAGAATTTCTTGTAAGCGAACAATTTGTCGTTTTGGATTGGGCAGCTCAAGCCCCATACTGGTTTTGCCCGGGATGGTTTCGACTACGCGAATACTGGCAACCGATAGCGCGCGCGCCAGATCTTTCACTAGATTGATGACTTGGTTGCCTTTAACGCCGACCGCCGGCTCAATTTCATAGCGTGTGATGACTGGACCAGGGAAAGCGGCGACTACTTTGACATCTACGCCGAACTCTTTGAGCTTACGTTCGATCAGGCGTGATGTGAATTCAAGCGTTTCCTTGGATAACACTTCAAAATCTTTTTCAGGTTCATCCAATAGATGCAAAGGAGGCAAAGGGGAATCCGGCAAGTCCGAAAATAGAGGAGTTTGTTTTTCTTTGAACACACGTTGAGATTTAATGATCGTCGTAGTTGGTGGCTCAATATGGAGCAGAGGACCTTCTTCTATACGCTTTTTCTCATTCTCGACAATTTCTTCACGCACGTGAGAGGCGATGATCCCTGCAAATTTATCTTGCCTGATTTGCCATAAATTTCTGATAAGCATTAAGGAATTTTCGATGCTCTCACCGATTCTTTCTACAAAACGTACCCATGATAAGCCGGTAAATTGACTTAGGCCTATTGCGATTAAAATTAGTAATGTCAGTGTTGCGCCGGTAAAACCTAGTATTCTTGATAGGTGGTAACTGATTGCATCTCCCAACATGCCGCCCGGCATCATCGGGAGCGATATATTGAGCGTGTGAAATCTGAGTGATTCAAGTCCACTACTGGCTGACAGCAGCAATAAAAAACCTGCAGCTGATAATAACATGGAGTGTCGATCAAAAATTCCAGCGACATCAATGCGACGATAGCTCCAAGTGACTGCTGAGAGAAAGTATGCTACCCACCACCAAGCAGATGCTCCGAATAAATAAAACAGTAGATCGGCCAACCATGCCCCGGCATATCCGCCTGCATTTTGAACTTGATGCGAGTCTCCACTATGAGACCAACCTGCATCGCCGCGGTCATAACTAAAAAATATCAATATGAGATAAAGTGCAGCTCCCACGAGGATTAGGCAACCAGACTCACGAAGTAATCGAGCTACGCGGGGTGAGAAAGAGTGGCCACTTGATTTTTTGGCCATTGGTTTGTTCATTAAACTCATGGGTGTCTCAGAAACTTATGGTTTTGTCTGATCTGATACACTTAATTATATAAGAGAACGTGAGGTAATTTCTTTAAGGCATCTGGAAATACATTTTTATGATTGTATTTGGGTATGATGGGCATCAATATAGCGTTTGACTGAGTATTGAATCAACAGCAGGAATTTTCCGAGGAAAAGTTCAGGACTAAGTCAGTCAGATCTTGATCGTGATAAAATTGCTGCTACATGAGTTTTATCTTTACAGATCACTGGAGGCAAGGTAGAAACCAGATTTCTGCCATTGTGTTTTGAAATTAATAATGCATCTTCTGCACGTTTACATAAATCTATTTTATTATCGGCTTCTTCAAGCATGGCGATGCCGATACTCAAGGAGATTTTATTTGCCGTGTCATCATTGTCCATTCTGGCAGAAACTTTTTTACGAATGGCTTCACAGACTTCTTTTGCTTCGGATAAATCGGTTTCTGGAAATAAAATAGCAAATACATTGATGTCAATACGGTAAAAAAGATCTGTGATTCTGATATTGGCTTTCATTTCATGGGAGATTCTTTTTATGGAATTATTCTTGTTTTTGTAATCATAGTTATCGCTGAATAGTTTAAAAAGATCAATGTCAATAATAGCAACGGACAAATTTCGTTGATAACGTTTACATCGCGATATTTCTGTATCCAACTCAGATTCAAAAGCCTGTCTATTCTTGTACCCGGTGATTGGATCAATCAGTAGTTGGGTCATTAGAGCAGAAAAATCAATATTCATTTTTTTGATCTTGATGACCATCATTGTAGAACAAATAATCAATAGTAGAGTAAGTCCCCGATTAATTATTACCGCGTCCATTGGTGCTATGATACTCGGTGATAAATAGAAACCAGCAATAGTAAATATAGATCCTAGACCAGCAATTAAGTACGTAATTTGAGTACCGCTCACCCATAGACTGGCAAATATGACTAATGCATAAGGTACGCTGGCAGCAATACCTAGTGGCAACTGCAAATCGATCGTAAATATAAAAAGCGTTGCAGCCAGAATAATTAAACCATTAGTTTGAATTGCGCATTCTCTGATTAAGAATTTCAGATTGGCAGTTACTGATAAAATTTGGCTACGCATATATTTTGATGGAGATCCGTATAAAAGTGTGATTTATATTTACATTTTGCAAAGTTTAGAAACCGATCCTCGCTCACATATCACGTACCATAACAATACGTTTATTATACATTTTTCTTGAATGCATAGTGTTAAGTATTCTGCTGGATTATGCAAGAAAATAGGAGTTTTGATCGTCTCTGAGGAGAAATGATTTGAATCAAATTTTAATTTTCTCTTTTAATAATGCGAGTTCCCGCCAATCTATCGTGAAGAAATTGACGGTCGCGATCAAATAAAGCCCAGATAATTCCTAGACCAAAAAGGAAAATGCCTATTAATGCAAATAGATAGCGTGTAATAGCTTGTTTTTTGGTTAAATTACTCCCATCGGCAGCTACAAGGCGCATTTTCCAGGTTTGCATAGCCAGGGTTTGACCACCATGAGTCCAGAACCAACTAAAATAGTATCCCATAATAACAACTAGATACAGCTGAAATAGCGGTTTGAAATAAATAGAGCTGGTATTACTGAAAATTAGGTGAAAAATAAAACTGGCAAAGAACAATATGGCCAATAAAAGAAGAAACTCATAAATCAGGCAGACTATTCGTCGCCAGAACCCAGGTGTTGAGTATGTCATGTTTGATTTATATCAATTAGATTGGTAAAACTGCCTGTAACATTGAGAAATATTATTTTATGAGTGGCTGAAGGAGTTATCGTATGATGAAGAGTAATTAAATATAACCTTGGCTAGGTTATTGATAATTATTATCGTTTGCGTTATCATATTTCTGTAGCCAAAATTTAGCTTATCCACGTTTTTACAATAGTAATAGTAAATTGGCAAGTGTACTGGGTTAGTGCTCATAAAAAAAGTAAAATCGCTGGCGTATCTAGCCTATTTTAAATCGAGTAAGTAAGAAGTTAGTCTGGATTTGTTATTTTGTAATGCAATCATTATCTCGGAAAAATATTGAGTACTTAGGGTACCAGCAGCGCTTTATCTCATTACCCGGATTATTATTTGTACTCATAGTGCATGCCGCATTATTTTATTTTTTATGGAATCAGCGTTTAATTCCACCGCCCGAAGAGATGGTTACATTATTTGCTGATCTCATTACATTACCGGCGCCGGATGTTTCACCTAAAGCTGTGCCCGAACCATCGCCTGTTAAACTTCAACCTGCAAAAAAACCTGTGATTAAACCAAAACAAGAACGTCTAGCGGTCAAGTCATCGGTGCCTCTTAAACAAGAATATGTTGAGCCATTGCCAGCGGCTCCTTTAGAGCCAGTGACAGGGCAAACTAAAGAAGCCGAGCCAATGGTTGCAGCACCGCCTACACAAATGCAAACAGGCCCGGTTACATTGTCCTCGGAATTATCTGTTTCCTGCCCTAAATTAAGCGCACCTACTTATCCTGCTATTTCTCGCCGCATGGGTGAAGAGGGCAAATTAGTACTTCGTGTGGAGTTGGATGAGAATGGACGTATTGATAATGCAAAAGTCATCAATAGTAGCGGCTATGAACGTCTTGATGATGCTGCATTAACTGCGGTAAAGAGCTGGCAATGCAATCCGTCGCTGCGCAATGGTCAACCAGTTCGCGCAGTTGCCTTACAACCCTTTAATTTTGTATTGCAAGGAAATTAATCAATGGAAAAAGGACTTGGTTTTTCTCACTTTCTCGCTCAGATTGATGGTGTTGGTATCAGTGTGTTGATACTATTGTTGTCACTTTCAGTAGCGAGTTGGTATCTAATCATCACAAAATGTATCGCGAATTATATAGCTAAACGCCGCGCCGAGGCTTTTGTTAAACATTTCTGGAGTTTTGATTCCTTGCAGGCTGTTAATGTGGAGTTTAAGAACGCAGCACCGAATAATGCTTTTGCAGAGCTTGCTAAGCTGGGTATTGATGCCGCTGCTGATTCTAAAATTCATAGTTCATATAAATTAGCTGCAGCAGGTGGTACCAGTGAATTCCTAACGCGTGCTTTGCGTAACGGTATCGATCAGGAAGCTACCCGGGTTGAGAATGGGCTGACGCTCATCGCATCTGCTGGCTCAGCAGCACCTTATATTGGCTTATTCGGAACCGTATGGGGCATCTATCATGCATTGATACAAATTGGACTTTCAGGTCAGGGTACTTTGGATAAAGTGGCGGGGCCTGTAGGAGAAGCATTAATTATGACTGCATTGGGATTAGCGGTGGCGATTCCCGCTGTGCTTGCTTATAACGCTTTTGTGCGTCGTAATCGCATTTGGTTGGCGCGTCTAGAAGCTTTTGCGCATGATCTTTTCATACTGATTACTGTGGGTGATAACAATGATGAATCTACCTCAGCACAGGAATTGTCCTCAGCATTGGTTCTTAAATCAAACCATGCTGTTTTTGAGAGGGGGCAACAATAATGGCATTTGGCAGCATGCAGGATAGTGGGCGTCAAGCGCCCATGGCAGAAATTAATGTAGTGCCATTGGTGGATGTCATGTTGGTATTGCTAATAATTTTTATTATTACAGCACCGCTGCTAACACATTCAGTCAAAATCGATTTGCCCAAAGCTGAGAGCGCTCCAAATATTACTCAGCCTGAACATGTTGAATTGGCTATTCGAACAGATGGCAATCTTTTCTGGAACGGTGAACCTGTGGTATTAGAACAATTGGCGCCTCGCTTTAATACAAAAGTATCCCAAGCGCCCAAAACAGAATTGCATATCCGCGCGGATAAATTGGCGCATTACGAACAGGTCGCACGAGTTATGAGTATTGCCGCCAAAGCCGGTATAGCAAGAATCGGTTTTATTACAGATCCTTCAGAAAATTAAGAGAACAATCAGAATTGTGATTGAATCAACTCAGCAAAAGAGACTTTTGTTACCCTTGCTGAGCGTCGCAGTTGCTATGTTAGCAGGAGCTTTAATCTTTGCTATCCCATCGCCTGTTGCAACCCAATTTCATAAAACTATGGTGGGACAATATCAAAGTATCACGTAACACCTGATATAACAATCGCATTGGATGCCAGTACTGCTATAGCAGTTACCAATAGCCAATATAGCTAACCACCCAAGATTGATTTAATACAAGGGAGTGTTTATTTCAATAGCCAAGCGCTTAGATTCGGGTACTAAGATGTTAGATTACCATTAGTGATATACATTTTTGGAATATGGACGCCAATTTTAGTCTGCAAAAACTCAAGAAAGGCGGTAGTGTTGCAATTTCTCATGGACAACTGGAGATGAGTCTAGGGAAGCGCTGATTTATTCGGTTTTTGAGAATTATTAGCGTACAAGTCATTGATTCTAAATGTGGCGGAATCTGAGAAAGCGAATTGATCAGCACTTCCCTAGGAAATCAATCGCAACAGACGAGTGCAGGTCGGCGTATTGATTTTGATAGCACACAAATCATTGAAGAATCATCAATGTGGGTCTGGATATGGCGCCATGGAGGCATCTTTCCTCGTTTTAGTATGGATTTTGGCCATTCTTTGCTAAGTAATCACATCGGAGATTTAGACTGATAATCTTGATCCTAGTTTCCGATAACTAGAGAACTGTATACACTCCGGATGGATCGATGAGCGAAAAGTGGTGTGCTTCAGAAAGTTTTTGAGCAGTTGCAGCAGTAAATCATTCGCATCAAAATTAAAACTGTTTCGATGGATAGCATTCGTATCGAACACATCCTGATGGTGCTTGTGCATTACAAAAACGGCCCGCAATCCATCGGTAAATCCAGGGACAGATGGGCCACTAAAATTCATCTGGTTGCCGCAGATGCTAACAACCATAGCTTTTACCCTATGGGCGGCAACTCCTACTAGCCGGATCGTGCTTATGAAGGTGATCAAGGCAGACAACTTGCATTGCAGCTCAGCTATAACTCAGCTGCTTGCCCAGAAATTAGTCGATTGGAGCCATGAGGATATGATCATGCTATATAAAGAAGTGCGATGAGATCGAAAGATTATTTTGCAGATTCAAAGGACTCCGTCGAATATTTCTTTATCATCCATTTCGTTCTTATCGTCGAAGCATTTAGATAGTGTTAACAGGCTCTATTTTTCTAGTAATTAGCGGCATAGATGTTTTTTCCGTCTTGGCATCTCCAATAATCCTCGTATAAAGCTTACCACCGCGCTTCAATATGCCAAATACAGCAATCTTACCTGCAACGCCGCGACCACGCCGCCTGCCCTTACCGATATCGCCAATGCAGCTTTCATCTAGTTCCACTACACCATGAAAGATTTCGTGAGATTCTTACTCAAGAAAATAAATAGATTGGATTCCCAGTATATCGACCGCCGATCGCCCTGTAACTTTCAACACAAAAATATTACAGTAACCTTGATTGTGCTTTCTTTAATAATCTACAATCGCTTATCTTCGGTCAATTGCTTATCATCTAAACTAATCTACTATAGCTCCATAAATTTTATTGTTTTCTAAAAATTAGCAATCAAGGTAGCGCGGATTGCAATGGGTGATCCTGGTGTAATATTGTTATTGTTGTGCACCGATGCAAAGTAGTTGGCATCAAACAAATTTTCAATGTTTAATTGCGCACGAACCCGGCTTGTTAGCTTTGCAAATAGTGCTGCATCCACGCGGGTGAAATCGGGTATTCTGACGGTGTTATCCGCTGAAGCAAACATATCACCGCGATAAATCACACCGAATGCCGCACCCAACCTGGATGTAAAATCATACCGATTCCATACTGAGAAGGTATGGCGAGGAAGCTCTCCTACCGTGGCGCCTTTTTTCGCGATTCCCTGTATATCGCTAGTAAATTCCCCGATTTGAAAAGCATAGCCACCCATCACGCTCCAATCCGAGGTCAATTGACCGTTGAGACTTACTTCAACACCTTCAGTACGCTGACCTCTAGATAAAAAAGTTCGCGACGGATCGTTCGGATCAGCCGTGATTGCATTGGTTCTATCCAATTGAAATACAGCGCCTGTTAACGCTAAATCCGGACGAATATCCCATTTGATTCCTGTCTCTAGTGTTGTGAATTTCTCTGGTTTCAATACAGCTGTCGTTACAGTTATACCCGTAAGCTGATCACCAGCACGTGGAACATAGGCTTGACTGTAACTGGCATAAAATGAAACGGCCTCGATAGGCTTATAAATAATGCCAAAGCGTGGAGCAATCAATCCGTCATTCGTTTTCAGATGTGCCCTGTCTGCATTCTTTTGCTGAAAATTTACCTGAAACATATCGTAGCGAACTCCCGCGATCAATTGAAGTTGCGGTAGCAACTCTATCTGATCCTGGATATACAGCGATGTCACATTGACCACGCTGCGATTATAAGCATCGGTATCTCTAGTCAAATAGTCAACTGGTGCACTGGTAATCGGATTGCTTAAAGGTACACGCAGGTTAACTTGTGCTTCATCATTATTAAAGAAGCCGTTTCGCCGTCTATTATGGGTTTCCTGGCGCCCCACTTCGACACCTGCCATTAGTGTATGTGAAATGGGTCCGGTATTGAGTGAATAAAGCAGATTCGTTTGATTAAAAACATTTTCCCGCGATGTTGCATTGTTATATGCACCCAGTGATAATAAATCCACTCCAGGAATAACCTGGCTGTTCGCAAATATGTTTTGATAGAACTTATCGTAGGTTGCATAATTTGTCCGATTTTGCAACGTAACTCCAGAATCAAATTTATGCTCAATTAACGAATTGAACGACAATACGTCAATATTTGCATTACTACGTCGCGGATCACCAAAGAACTGTGATTCATGAACATTGACAGGCCGCCCTAAGAATGAGGGAATGCCTCGGTCAGCTGTGCGATCATCATGGAATCGCTCCATATTGACAACTACCTTGGTGCGATGCGTTGGCTTGATCGTGACAGTTGGAGATACTCCGAGCCGTTCCATACTTACACCATCGCGAAAACTACCCGCATCCTCATACACGGCATTCAAACGGATTGCAGCCATATCATTGATCACATAACCGACATCCGCTGTCATTCTTTTCTGATTGAATGAACCGCCCTGAAAAGTAAATTCCCGCGCAGGATCCCAATTGGCTTGTTTCGACACACGGTTGACGACACCACCCGAACCACCGCGACCAAAGATCATGCCATTGGCGCCTTTCAGTACTTCAACGCGTTCAATGTTATAAAGATCACGATAGAATTCGGCATCATCACGGATGCCATCCATAAAAAAGTCTCCTGTTGAGCGATTCCCACGAAACACCAGTGCATCACGATTACCTTCGCCTTGCGATACACCGACACCTGGCACATAACGAACAGCATCGCCGAGACTTCGAATTGATTGATCTTTAATTAACTCATTGGTCACAACAGAAATAGATTGTGGTACATCACGCAACAAAGTATTGGTTTTTGTTGCTGTACTAGTGCTTGTTGCTGCATATCGATTCGTATTGCTTGCCGTAACTTGTATTGAAGGTAATGTTGTTACGATAGGTCCATTTCTCGATGCTATAGGCAGTTCTGTAATTACATAGCCTTCTACTTTCTGAATCACTTGTAGACCAGAGCCGATAAGCAATTGATCAAGGGCTGATTTAATTTCAAAATTGCCTGTGAGCCCTTGGGTTATTTTTCCTTGTAATAATGCAGAATCAAAAGTAAGCAGTATTCCCGCTTGTAGCGAAAACTGATTTAAAGCATCTTGCAATAATCCAGAGGGGATATTGTAGGCTCGTGCTGCTGGGGAAGTAATATTCAACGATTCCGCAGTGCCCGGTTTAGGTAAAAAGATTATCACAAGACTCAAGCTAATCAGTGCTACATAAAAAACAATTTTTCTAAAAGGGTTACGAATAGTCATGATATGTTATAGAAAAATTGTTTTTTGCAGTTTGTATTAAGCTTAAGAACGAATAATTTCATTTCCAACACAGCTAGATAATGAGCTCGATGTAATTAAATGATGAGAATATGGCTGGTAAAAAGCAGTTAAGATTGGATTTGGAAGCACAAGGTTACCACCTGATTTGCACTGCCCTTTATCCTTAGTTAGTCAAATATCCCTCAGAATCTTAGAACACATTCAGAAATTTCTCATAACACATAATGATATGGGCATAGTGAATACTAGCTAGCCTGGGTTATAGAGACAGTCACCAAAAAACTGCATACAGCTTAACCTCACTTATTCTCTTCAGGCTGTTGTTTCGCACATACAAGGGGGCTGGGGGAGAAAATTTTGTATTTGAGATTTTTGTACTAAAGTCTGATCTAAAACCTGTTTGGTATGGCACGCACAAATACCACATTGCTCAGTAACTCCCAAACGAGCTTTTAAATCTCTCATTCGATCAGCACCCTGATATACGGCTTCACGAATTTTGGTCTCCGTTATTCCCTTACAAACACACACATACATGATAGATACCTTAAAATTTATAATTTAAATAAATTTTCTTCTTGCCAGTGAAAGAATTAACAATAATGAGAATGATTCTTAATTATATCAGGCCTATCATAAAAAGCAACTAAATAAATTACTCTTCAAGAATGAGCTTATAGTAATAGTGCCCAAAATGACATTTCTGAGCAAAATTGGTGCTGCTTTGTTTTTGGGGTTGTAGTAGATTAGTTTAGGGGATGTGAGAAAACTCAGGGTTGTTTGCAGAGAGGTTGATTAAAATAAGCGTTGAGTATTTTGAGATATGCTAATTTTCGTGGAATCCGAAGTTCCATAAAATGGAGATATGAAATGGAGATGAAGATGAGATTATCGCGTACCCGATATAGTCAGAAATTTCGTGATCGATCAGTTAAGTTTTTCAAAGAAGGTGGATTGACGCTGGTGAGGCATCAAAACGAATGTCGTTACCCCAAGGATACTTAAGAGCTGGATTTATGCTGACAAACGAGGAGTGACCTTGCCCCGATAATTCGTACATCTTAACGTGCTTATTATGCGATTTTTCCCAACTGTGCGACAAGCCAGTTTTGCTCAAACTTCATTGGACTGATGTAATTCAGTGTCGAATGTAGTCTTCTGTGGTTGTAGTAGTTAAGCCAATCAATCACTTCATCCATTGCCTGACGGCGTGTTTAAAACCGCATTCCATACAATCTACCTACCTTCAGCGATCCCCATAGGCTTTCAATGGGAGCATTATCCCAACAGTTTGCTTTTCTGCTCATTGAGACGTGCATACCATATTCAGCCAGTGCATTCTGAAATGCTTGACTGCAATACTGACTGCCGCGATCCGAATGGAAGATGAGCCCCGATTCTGGTCTTCGTCTGAACCAGGCCATCTTAAGTGCATCCGTCACCAAGCTGCTCTGCATATGAGGTTGCATGCTCCAACCCACAACCTGACGACTATACAGATCAAGGATCACCGCCAGATACAACCAGCCAGCATCGGTTTGAATATAGGTGATGTCGCTTGTCCATACGCGATTAGGTGCGTCAGGCTGGAAGTTTCTATTGAGTAAATTTGGCGCAATCGGCAAACTATGCTTGCTCTCGGTGGTTACGATGAATTTACGTTTTCCACGGGCTTTGATCCCGTGTTCCTTCATGAGCCGCCGAACCCGTTCTTTCCAAACTCGCACACTATTTGCCCGAAGTTCCCGCCAAATCCTTGGCCAACCATATTCGCCTTTGGCTTTCTGCCTGTGCGGCATTGATGTGAAGCAGCAAAGCAACATCGCTGAGGCGCTTGCCGGGAATCTCTGGGTCTTCTGCAATCCTTCGCAGCTGATGTCTAAAGTAACCGCTTGTACTGACATTGAGTGCTTCGCATTGTCGGATAACCGGCCAGCAGCTTTTGTGCCGTTCAATCCAGGCGTACTTCACACTGATTCCTGCTCAAAGTAGGCCGTCGCTTTTTTTAGAATGTCACGCTCCATCTTCACTCTTGCAAGCTCTGCCCTCAGGCGCGTCAATTCCATTTGTTCCGCACGGGCCGGCTTGGCTCCTGCACCTGCACCTGCCAATTGGCCTTTTGCCGCTTGCCGAACCCAGTTCTCTAATGTCTGACTCGGCATCCCCAGAACTTTGACTGTCTCTGCGCATGACCGACCACTCTGAACCAATCGCACCGCTTCCAATCTGTATTCCAGTGTATATGAAGCTCTCCTGACCTTATTTCTTCGTCTCCTTAACTTCTATAGTTTAACCTCGGTTAAGAAGTACGTTTCTACAGGGCAAGGTCACGTGACAAGCTACCACATTATGGAATCTATCAATGATATTGATTTCTTACTATTCGGATAGCAAAACTAGACCGCCGTAAAAAATTTTACGGCGGTCAATTTAGATTTCTAGATCAACTCATTTTCATAAGCTGAAATGATCTCAGTAATTGTTGATCCTGCAACTGTTGCTTTGGAAAAATCATCAGTTCCAATTGCTTCTTTAAGATCTTGCAACGCATTTTGCATTTCTACACGCTGCAGTGAATCTAAACGGAATTCCAGATCAGGTAAGAAAATATTTACATACAAAGATACTCTCTCTGCAGCGACAATAGCCTGGCTCTTATCAACACCCAACGTTGATTGAATCTGACTTATATTTCTTCTTACTTGACCAATAACGCCTTTGCTCATTTCACTAGCGATTTCATTAGCGGCCACGTTAGCCAGATCACCCGTTAATTGAGCTTTAATAACATCATTGCCTGACGGATTATCCTGTGCAATAAATACCTCAACAATACGGTAGAGAAGCTCGGCTTCTTTCAGTTCTTCTCTTGCTTTATCAACATCACCATCTCTATTAGTAATCAATTCTCCGATTTCACCCAATGCGCCTTTCAGGAAACCCCTAACTAATGGAATAACTATGTTTTCCCTAGCTATAGCAACATTGGTCCGATCATCCGCACTTGTTTTATTTAGAGCTTCCCTGCCATTCACGAATGCCAGTGTAATCTGGTCATCCAAATCTGGATTGGTCCCATCTTTGAATGTTAGTTTATCATCGGTCAACACCTTGTTTACACCGGCTGCAACATCAATGAGCGCCTGATAGGCCGCATGCGCTCGATCCCATTCCAATGCCAATTCATTCGTCGCCATGCTATCAAAATTATCGAGCACTAATGTTGTTCGGTTATAAATACCAAGCGCAAAAATTCGCTGCAACGATCGATCAATCGTTTGTGTAGCCAATGGCACCTGACTTCCATTTCTGATGGATTCGATAGCCGCCAAAATCTCCTGATCACTTGTCAAACCGTAGGCTTTACCAATGAATTGAGTCACTTGCTGCAATTCTCCAGCATACGCAGCAGCAATAGCATTTGCATCTATGGGCTCTTGTGCAAGCGACTCACCAATCGCCTGATAGCCAGCAACAGCATTATCAACCAAGGTTGTATCACTTGTAGTGCTATATTCAATTAACTTAAGTTCATTCTCATAGCTGTCAAAGATCGCTGTTATTGCAGCTTGTGCTTCTGCAGATTTAGAAGCATTATCTGCTTTAACCGCACTTTGCAAATTACTCAATGCCGTTTCCAAATTACCACGCACAGTCGCACCCAAGCGTAACTCAAGATCAGGCATGAAGATCTTGGCAAATTCCACTGTACCAGAAGCTTCTGCCATTCTTCCTACACGATTGTCAGCTGTTGCAATGTTAACCATTTCGCCCCTTGATCGCCCAAGCATTCCTTTGTTTAGGTTGCTAACTATCTCTTCTGCTATAAGATCTGAGCCATTGCCCGTCAATCGAGATTTAATGAGTAAATTACCTACAGGATTATCGCGTGCAACCAAAGATTCGATAGTGCGATAAAAAACCTCCCCTTCTTTGAGTTCCTTGCGCATCTCTTCTACATCTATATTTCTACTTACCATAGCACCTGCCACTTCGCGCAAAACCGCGTTGTAATAGGCCCGGGCTAGTGATGATATTCTTGTAACATAACGCTCAACAGCGACAACACCAGCATCTTCTTCTGGATTGCTTTTATTCAGCGCAACTCTAATTCGCGCAACCGATTCATTAAACGCAACATCTGATCCTGGATTGCTACCTTCCACAATAGATTGTTTATCCGCACTAAGTACTTGATTGGCTCTTGCAACATTTCCCGAAATCGCTTGATAAGACGCAACCATTTCATCCAGCATTTGATTTAATACCATAGTTGTTGCGGACTCAAACTGATTGCGTATATCCGCCATTCGATTAAAAACAATTTGATAAAAAACACGTTGCAGAGTCTTATCAACCACCTGACTTGCCAATTCCGATTCGTTCCCACTTTTGATTTCGTCAATTGCCGCCAGGACATCACTATCCAGCCTTAGGTTATTGGTCATATCAACTTCCTGCACAAGCGTCTGCAATGCACCTGCATAGGCACTGGCAATAGCATTCCCATTAATTGGAGACTCTCTGCGCAACGTTCCAATGATCTGGAAGGCAGTCACAGAAGCTTGAATTGCTTGGACATCGGAAGCAGCAAACGCGCTTGCATTTCCCATACAAGACACAATAAAGATTAAACTCATAGCCAATGATTTATTCATCGAGGCTATGAATCCTTTTGGTAAAAACATTATAGGAAGCTCCTTTTTAAAATTAACTAATATCAATACATACAAATAATTCTAGTAATAGTAATGATAATGATTACTATTTGCAAGTGGTAGAATTAGAGCCTCAGGAAGTTAAGTATTTATTAACGTGTGTTAACTTACTGAGATGAATGTTAAAAACAGATACTATTTTCGTTCTCGAACTAGATAATATAGTCACGAGATAAGAAATATGAGATTCTTGTAGGGGAGGAGGATCGCATATGACACAAGCACATCGCAGGCGGGATATATCGGAAAAGGATTGGGAATTGCTGGAGCCGCATTTGCCAGGGTGAGAGGGTAGCTGGGGTGGCATAGCAAGAGATAATCGTCAGT
>JAMXAE010000033.1 GCA_024281695.1 Nitrosomonas sp.
AGTTTCGATTGCAGCAACTTTGAACCGTTTAATTGACGGACTGGAATTTCAGGGTGTCGCAGCGTGTATACCTTAGGGAAACGCTGAACAAATCCTGAAGTTTGCGATAATAGAGTTTCCTGACAACCGTATAGATACGTCATGCCACACCAATCGAGCTTTGCAGATCTTGACTACAGTCACAAGTAACGCCGGACACGCCGGGAGATTTTCTTAAGCGAAATGGAAGAGGTAATGCCTTGGCCAGTATTGCTGTCGCATATTGAGCCCCATTACCCCAAGACTGGGCGGCGGGGCCGTCAGGCAATGGCACTGGGAAGCATGTTTCGCATCTACTGCATGCAGAATTGGTTCAACTTGTCTGACCGACAGATGGAAGATGCCCTGTACGAGATCGAGAGCATGCGGCGCTTTGCGGGATTCGCCGAAGTTACCGATGCTCTGCCGGACGAGACCACGATACTGAATTTCCGTCATCTTTTGGAGGAGCATGAATTGACGGCGGTATTGCTGGAAGCGATCAATGCTCACCTCAAGGCTCGGGGGCTGCTGGTTTCCAAAGGTACCATGGTGGACGCCACACTCATTCACGCCCCAAGTTCGACCAAGAATCGGGAAGGGGCGCGTGACCCTGAGATGCACCAGACGAAGAAAGGAAAGCAATGGTACTTTGGCATGAAGGTGCATGTTGGAGCAGACGTGGATTCAGGGGCGGTGCACACAGTTGGAATCACCGCCGCCAATGAGGCCGACATCAACGTCCTGCCCAAGCTGCTGCGAGCGGAAGACGAGGTTGTTTTTGGCGACAGGCTACACCAGCGATGAATACAAACGGGGATCACGGCGGTTGGGAATACGCTGGTGTGTGCAAGACAAACGCAAGCCCGGACAAAATCTCTCGGCGAGCCAGAAGAAGCGAAACCGGAAGCATTCCTCGATCCGGGCACGGGTGGAACATGTGTTCCGGGTGATCAAGCGGCAGTTTGGATTCACCAAGACCCGCTACCGTGGACTGATGAAGAATGCTGTTCAGGTGACTATGCTGATGGGCTTGGCCAACCTGTACCTGCTGCGCAGGCGATTGCTGCCTACATGAGGGGAAAATCCCTCCACCATACCACAGCGGCGGACGATGAAGCAGAAACAGGGGGAATTGGTCGACAAAATGCCGCCGGAAAATGAATTGCCGGAAATTCGTGCTTAAAATACCGGTAACCGTATCGAAAAATCTGAAAGTCGCTAATTGTTCAGCGCTTCCCTAAAGAACCCTATTTAAAAGATAAGGTTTTTTAGTCATATTCCTAGTTCCTTTGCTACAAAAATCGTAATTATTCAGCGTAAAAGAAAAATGTACTGAAATGATGGAGGGGTGGGATTGCTAAATCAAATGCAACAAACAATTAATTACGATATGGCTTTTTATAACCAAGATTATTACGTACTTTTGTTTAGGAGAGCTACATGCACAACTATTTGCTAAATCTAATATTATCGGCTTCCTTATTGTGCCTGCCATTTATTGTGGAAGCAGGATCTTTTGACAACACGCTTTGGTTAGGAAATAACAAGAATGCTAGCCTAGGGATATTAAACGTCACTCGCACCGGGAAGATACTCGTCGTGTGCATGACACTGAAGCCACAGGGATTGCTATTGACGCAAGTAAAAACCTAATATTCTTCGGTGATCATGCGGGGCATATTACTGCCCGGGATCTGAACAGCCCTGCATTACCAATCAGGATACCAATTAGTCCACCTGCAGTTGCCGCGAGTGATATGGCATTCGATGGAGTTCATCTATGGCGAACAGATACGAGCAATCGGACGGTTCAGCAGATTGATCCTGAGACTGGGGCTATCGTTTTCTCATTTGTGCCTGATTTTTATGTTATCGGGATTGCTTGGGATGGGCGTCATCTATGGTTGAGTGAATACAACGGATTCGCTGGTAACGAGCGGATTGTCCAGTTTACGCCACAAGGTGTGCCCACTGGGGTAGAGTTTCCTGCGGGGTTGGTAGACGATCTGGTTGGTGGATTGGCTTTTGATTCGACAGATAACACGCTATGGCTTGGGGCACGCAATAAGCTCTATCACTACACCATTACCGGAAAACATCTACCGCCGATTCCGATCGGGGGCTCAGGCCGTTTTATTGACGGACTAGAGTTTCAAGGTATTGCGGCATGTTTGCAGTAAACAACTTTACGTTATTGTATGGTCAATATTCTGCTGGTAACGTGAGCTGTGCTAATGGAGCTGTTCCACTTGGCTTGTGGGTGCCTTGGTTTCAGCACCTGAAGCCAAAGGATATCGGTATAGTGATTCCTCCTCGTCCGAATTCTCCAGGAGGAGAAGTTCAGTAAATGAAGTAATACTCTGGTTTTATCGAGCTAATGAACTACTTTATGTTCTTGACATGGCGTAATTCATTAGCGTTAAATCAGGAGAGGCAGAGCGCATCCTGTAGTTTTAAATGCAGGTCATAAACACTACCCATTTTCTATTAGTACTCCCAAATTAATCAGATGATTTCACAATATGCCTTACGTTCGAGGACGTAAGGCATATTGTGTTGCACTTTCAGTAGTGCCATTGAGGCAGTGAATTTTAGCATCAGATCGTTTGAAACGTCAGATGCGCAGCATGATGATGCTATGCAGTGTTTCATTTCATCTTATGCTATCCACCTGTACTGTATAGACAGCTTTAGCTTTGTAAGTAGCGGTATGGCTGAACCCGCTTGGCGCGCTGTGCGAAGTTCCTGTTCTTGTGCCGACGGGAAAGATTGAGGAAGAATCCGTGTTTCCAACGCTGCGGCAGCAATTTTCTGTATCCACTCTGGAAAAACAATTTTGCACATTAACCAGTTCCCTGAACTACTACTGTTGTAGTACTACGGCTGTGGTCTACTAATCAGGCAGCGCTCTCGCCATAATTGATTCGTAGGCTGAATGTTGTTTTGAAATGGTATGAGGCGTCTCACAAGTTTCATAAAAAGCATTGAGCTAATTTAATCATTCACAAGGAGATTTGTCATGGCAACTATATATGGAACTAGCTGGAACGATGATAGCATTTATTATTATTTATTGACGGGTGGCGTTAGCTACCATCCAAAATTAACAGGAACTTCTGGTGCAGATGCTATATATGGTTTTGGTGGAAATGATGTCTTAGAGGGTATCTCTGGCAATGACTATCTGGATGGTGGGACAGGTGCTGATACTATGTATGGTGGAGCGGGTAATGATACCTATATAATGGATAATTCATCGGATGGAGTAATTGAAACTTACACTTCTCTGGATACTGGGGGTCACCTATCTATCCTTGACTCTGGTGGCTACGATAGTATTGTGAGCTGGGCAAGTGGTTCAACCACTTTGCCTGCTTACGTCGAAAGTTTGTCTTTGATGGGCAATGATGCTCTCTATGGTTACGGAAATGGACTCAGCAATTCAATTAGCGGTACGAATAATGACAATATCCTGAAAGGATATGACGGTAATGATTATCTGACTGGCCTGGGTGGTAATGATTTTTATATGGACGGTGGTAATGGCAACGATACACTTGATGGAGGAGCGGGCGACGATATGCTTCTTGGCCAATCAGGTGCCGATCTACTTATTGGAGGAACGGGCAATGATACGCTTGATGGAGGATCAGGCAAAGATAAATTCGATTTCGATTCTTTTACGGGTGTTGATACGATTTATCACTTCAGTGCTGTAGACGATACTATTGGCCTGCTTGTCGGTATCCATGGTGCGATCGGGGTATTCAATAGTGGATTATCTTTCAATTCTGATGGTCAACTGAATGCGGGCTGGTATTTTGAAGGTAACGGTTCAAATGGCAACGGGTATCAATTGTCAGGTATCTATGTTGATACATCAAATGGTTATGTATGGTATAACCCGACTTCTAGCGTAGCTGGCGATAGCTATCATTTTGCCACCGTTGACGCAATCACAGTGGTTGGTGGGTTATCTTCTCTTTCTAGTAGTGATTTTGTTGCATTTTATCATGATGGTCTGGGCTAATCTTCTTTTGTGCAATCAATGAGAGATTCAAGCTTTTGAAAAATTTAAATAAGGATAATATGGTTTCCGCAATTAATTCCGGCGACCGCAACGAATGCTTAAGATTAAACCCGATTAATACTAACAACAGGTGATTAAGATGAAGAAAAAACCAATGATGATGGGTTTGATTCCATCTTTAATGATTCTTGGGGTGCTCTCATTGAACATGAAGACTGTTCAGGCGGCAGACGAAATCTGTACCTTCAAGACTGACGAATCGCATTTTTCCAGTTTGTTAAGCCCACCTGAGCCGATGGCTTTCAAATGGCGAAAAAGCACGGGGAAAGTGCTTAGCTTTTACTGGCTGCACGGCGGAGTGAAATGGTTTTCATACAAGCCGAACAAAGGTACGGTAATGCCAGATCTATATCCGGGTGATTATCATCATCGGGTTAACTTGGGTACCACCACAACTGGTTTTGAAACAACACGGTATCAGATATTGGGTTATGTGCAAACCAATATCGCTCTGCCCAACGCGACCTTTGCAGGTGTTTGGGAGGGCACGGGAGCAGCCTGGTTTGTGGCGTACGGCAATTTGAACTGTGTTGCTGTGCCGTAATTGGCTCTTTTGGGCGATGTTGTTAGGGAGCAAGCTGATGTTTTATAGACAAGAATAAGCAGTAATTTATCGAATTGAGAAAATTTGTATTTGGTCGGATGGTCATTATTAAGTAAGTAGCTGAATAGGCATATTTTGAGATGGCATTTAATAAGGGTAAAAAATTATTATCGATAATTTTCCTTGTGTTTGTGATCGCAACATTGGTGTTGGGGTGGTTTGTGTCTCAGGAACAGCCTGTTGTTCTTTCTGAGGATGGACAGTCGCTCAATTTGGCTGAAGCCAGTTATGTCGGACGTCAAGCTTGTGCCAAGTGTCATGCTGAGCAGGATAGGCTATGGCAGGGATCGCATCATGATCTTGCTATGCAAGAGGCGAATGAACGGACGGTACTTGGAGATTTCGATAATGCCGAATTGAACGAACATGGTGTGGTCACAAGATTTTTTCGAAAGGATGGACGTTTTTTCGTGAACACGGATGGCCCCGATGGCCAGCTTGCTGATTTTGAAATTAAATATGCTTTCGGTGTTGCGCCGCTTCAGCAGTATCTGATTGAGTTTGCAGGCGGTCGGTTACAGGCTTTTTCGATTGCTTGGGATAGCCGAACGAAGGAACAAGGTGGTCAGCGTTGGTTTCACTTGTATCCCAATGAAAGTATCGATTTTAAGCACGAATTGCACTGGACCCAGCGCTCGCAAAACTGGAATTTCATGTGCGCTGAATGTCATTCGACCAATTTACAAAAAAATTATCATTTGCTTGATCGGACTTACAACACGCGCTGGTCGGAAATTGACGTGGCGTGTGAAGCCTGTCATGGACCAGCTTCGCGCCATGTGATTTGGGCTAAACGTAGTCCGGGCTTTGAGCAGATTGATGCAAAAACGAAAGGTCTGGTTATTCTGTTTGATGAGCGAAAGAATATTCAGTGGAGAATGAATGCCGAATCCGGTAATGCTCATATTGATCCTTCACAAAAGTCTAATAAGGAAATTCAAGTCTGTGCACGGTGCCACTCACGGCGCACTCAATTGTTCGATAATTATCGTCATGGATCCCTGCTGGATAGCCATCTTCCTTCGCTTTTACAAAGAGAGCTCTATTATGTGGATGGTCAGGTGAAGGAGGAGGTGTATGAATATGGTTCGTTTTTGCAAAGCAAGATGTACCAAGCCGGTGTTATTTGTAGCGATTGCCATGAGCCACACAGTTTGAAGTTACGTGCAGCGGGAAATGAAGTTTGTCTGCAGTGCCATGTTGGAGATAAGTACGATACTAAGGCACATCATTTCCATGTGAAAGGTACAGCGGGATCTAACTGCGTGGATTGTCATATGCCAATGAATACGTATATGGTGATTGACTCTCGCCGCGATCATCATTTTAGTGTTCCACGCCCGGATCTATCCGAGCAATTGGATACTCCCAATACCTGTATGGGGTGTCATGTGGATAGGACATCACATTGGGCGGCGCATAAGGTTCGCGAGTGGTATGGTCATCATCCCAAGGGTTATCAGAAATATGCTGAAACTTTTCAGGCAATTCGCAGCGGAGCGGTCGATGCTTATGATCGTCTAATGGCGCTAATGGAAGATAAGAATCAACCAATCATCGCACGAGCTACTGCAATCGAAGAATTAGATTTAAGTCTGAACCCTAGATTGCTTACAGTATTGGTTGATGCGCTGCATGATTCTGATCCATTGATGCGCAGTGCCGGACTTAATGCTTTGGAACAGTTGCCGCCGGAGCAGCGCTGGGTACTTGCTCATGAACGATTGCAGGATCCAGTACGCAGCGTGCGCGCTCTAGCAGTGGCAACTTTGGCAGAAATACCTAATGAACAAATGACATCCAATCAACAAACTAATTTTAACGAAGCTAGCAATGAATATTTAAGTTCGTTGCGATTGAATGCTGATGATCCAGGCGCCCAAGTCAGTTTAGGCAATTTCTATTTAGCACGCCGAGAACTTACCAAAGCTGAACAGGCTTATCGGGAAGCCTTATTTCTAGATGTCAATTGGGTGCCAGCTTATGTCAATTATGCCGATTTGCTGCGCAAGATGAATCGAGATGAAGATGGTGAAGCTCTGCTCAAAGCTGGCTTAGCTCATCGTTTTGAGGCGGGCGTTCTCCATCATAGCCTGGGTTTATTGCAAGTAAGGAAAAAAGATCTCATCAGTGCGCTGGCTTCTTTCAAACTAGCTAATGAACTTGAGCCTGAAGTAATACACTATAGTTATATCTATGCAGTAGCACTGCATAGTGCTGGACAGTTAGAAGCGGCTAGATCTGTAATCAACTCTGCGCTAATACGTGCACCCAATAATCCTTCACTGAATACATTGAAAGCTCAATTAGCTGTTGAAGAATAGATCACGTCTGATATGTGCTCGACGCAGGTTGGATCGAATTCTATAAACCGTAACTGGCACATAGCATTTTTCAGAAGAAATTATCTAAAATAAATGTGTATTTATTTTCTTCTGCTCTGTCAAGTTTTTTTGTTGCTTTTCTAATTTCTTATGGTAATCTCTTCTATAGAACTGGAACTTTAAATACTAGCTTAAAAGATGTTGTGGCTGATACTGAGTGACATAAGTCACTCTTGAATAAGAATTAATTTAACTGTGAATTAAATGAAAACAATAGCAAGAACTACCATACTGGTTTTTATCGGTTGCTTATGCTGGAGCTCTTCCTGGGCAGCTAAACCGAATATTCTGTTTTTACTTTCAGATGATCATAGCTATCCCTATATGGGTGCCTATGGGAATAAGGATGTTCGTACGCCGAATCTGGATCAGTTGGCAGCTGAGGGAATGCGATTTGACCGTATGTTTGTGACTTCCCCATCGTGTGTCACATCTCGTGCTTCATTGATGACAGGTCGTTCATTCGTAGCCGTGCGTATGGGACGCTTTACCTCTCCCTTACCGGCTGGAGTGGTGGCTTTGCCAGATTTGTTGCGTCAGCAGGCTGGTTATTATACAGGATTGGGTGGGCGCGATTATCATCTGGACGGTCCGCCGAATGCTAAGAATCCAGCTGTCGGTGAAATATTGGATCGATTTGATCTCCGTACATTTGCAGATCGGGCGGATTACGTTCAATCGGGTGAACTCAGTTCAAGTGCCGCGGTTCTTACTGCCTTTCTTAAAACGGTGCCAGTTGGAAAACCATGGTTTTTCTGGTTAGGTTTTTCTGATCCCCATCACCCATGGACAGAAGTTGGGCCTCAGGGGCTACCTGATCCTGCCACTCTGACAGTACCGGGACATTTGCCTGATTTGCCGGGTATACGAAGCGATCTCGCCGCCTACATAGCTGAGATAGAACATGTTGATAACGAAGTTAAGGGAGTGCTCAATGTATTGACTCAACGTGGTTTCGAAGATAATACCGTGGTTGTTTTTATGGGGGATAACGGTATGGCATTCCCTCACGGTAAAGGCTCGTTGCATGATCCGGGTGTCGCGGTACCCTTATTGGTGCGCTGGCCGGGCGTTGTTCAGCCAGGTGAAGTCACTAATGCACTGATTTCCGGTGAAGATTTTACCCCTACCATGCTAGAGATCGCAGGCGTGGCTCCGCCCGAAGAGATGAGTGGTATCAGTTATCTCAAGTTGTTGAAAGGTGATAATGCTTATATACCTCGCCAGTACGTCTTTACTGCGCGCACATCACACGGTAGCGATGGTCGTATGAGTGTAAACGTTGTATCTGGGAGTTTTGATATGTCTCGTAGCGTTCGGTCGGCGAATTTTAAATTGATCTACAACACTACGCCGCATCAACCTTATCAACCGATTGATAGCGCCAGTAATCCAGGTTGGAAGGAAATGAAAGCAGCATTTAAGGGAAGAACCTTGGGTGAGAAATTTGTGCAAGCTTATTTCAAGAAACCCCGACCGACATATGAGCTATACAAATTAGATACTGATCCTAACGAACTTAATAACGTGAGTAACAATTCGTTGTATGCAAATACTTTGCTTGAACTCAAACAAGCGCTGACGGAAAAAATGGTGCTTGATTGGGATTTTCTGCCTACACCTTTGAGATGATTTTACTCAAGTGATTTGAGCATCAGGCTTGTGTTTGAGGGAGTGTTCTGTCATGCGTGCAACGCATAAAGAATAATGCTCCTTTTTCTGTCGATATCGAGCGAGATTCTGAACCTGCCGGTGCGAATTGCCAGTCGCCTGTGCGTAGCAAAGTATCGCCAATGAATACGTCACCTTCTAGCAGCAAACATTCTTCATCCGCTGCAAGCAATTGCTGTTGAAGAGTCCAAGATGTGCCTGCAGCGATACGTACGATTGATGAACGAATCTTCCTATCGTCGAATAGAGGTTTACCCGATACGCCCGGTGCCAAGTCTGACCACTGACCTTCATCAGCGCGGATGGTGATCAATTCGCGACCATCACCGGGTAAAAAGGCGGTGAGCAGGTCGATGGAAACTTCTACGATGTGTCCTATCGGTATGCCTCGTAAATAAAGCAACGCGCCAGTTTCCGAGGATATACGGCCATGGCGACTGTCTGAACGTGCCAAATGATAGTCGCCTGCATTCACTTTGAGTTCCCCCAAACTGGCCGATCCACGTAGAACCACGCATTCTTCATTTTCATGGTGACGATGCATCGGGAGGCTTGCGCCGGGTGCGATATCGAGGATGAAGGCACGAGCATGTTCATCCAGAGTTTTGGCGCGGATACCGGGGAGAATTTTGCGCCAATCACCTTGTTCGCTACGCACTGTGATGCGTGAAGACTCAGCTGTAATACTGGCGTGTACACGTTGAAAAAGCCGCGTGCGAATTTTTGCACGTTGCTGTGAGCTGGGTGATAATGAATCCAATCCTTCCAGCAAAGCGGATTCGATTTTCTGTGCTTGTTCTAAATTCTCTGGATCCAAAGAGTAAGGTTTTTTCATCATTCAAAGCCTTTGATCAAATCTTTTTCTAGCGTATCGTGCAAATGCTTGAGCGCTCGACGAATATGGGATTTTATCGTTCCTAGCGCCATCCCCGTGAATGTAGTGATTTCCTCATGCGTCAAGCCACGAAAAAAGGCCATCGCAATCAATTGTCGCTGAATCGGCTCCAGTTGTTGGAGTGCCTGATTCAACTGATGGTTCGTTTGTATGGCTGACAGCAAATCCTGCGGATCGCCGTCACAAACTGATTCATTCATCAACAGCAGCTCCGGTTCTGCACAAAGTTGTGCGCTATCTTCCTTGCGTAAATAGTCTAATGCCCGGCTGCGAGTCATCGTCAGTAACCATGCGATAACATTGCCGCGCTGGGAATTGAAACGCAGTGCTTCTCGCCAAACTTGCCAATAGACTTCTTCGCTGACTTCTTCCGCTGCTTGCGGATTGCGCGTAATGCGCAGTGCCAATCCATAAACGCGGGAAAGTGTCGCTTCATACAACTGCGCTAATCCTTGTTCATCGCCTCCAGCGATGGCGGTAACCCAAGCCTGCATTTGTAGTGCGTCTGATTGAGTATCACAACACTTTGTATCGATATTCGTCACTAAATCAAACCTTGTTGATATCTGGATGAGCTGCGTATTCTCGTGGTTCTTAAACCACATCAAAGGTTAATGGCCAATTGTATTACCCACTTTGATTGTCTAGCAACATTGTGCGAATTTTTATCAGTATAAAATCCATGATACGGTTGTACAGTATTGGTATGCATTGATTTTCTCTTTCCATTATTGCCCCAATCTAATTTGCTAAGCAAGTAATTCATATTTTTGGATATTGGGAGTCGCCGCCAATAGAGGGGTTACTTTAGCCAATGCTTCTTGTATATGCGGTGTGGTGAGGTGTATATCCATCGCCTTCTGATCAACCCATTCTTCGATAAACAAAAACTCAGTAGTATTGCTGCTATTTCTAAGCAATTGATAATCTAAACAACCTGTTTCCAGGCGAGTTGGAGCAACGAGTGCTTGCAAGATTACTTGTACTTCGGCGGTTTTGTCAGTGAGTGCAGTTACTTGGGCAACGATTTTGATGGTTTGTCTGGACATGGCATTCTCCACTTTTTGGGTCGATGGAATGATTTTATAAAATAAAACTATAGCTGCTATGTATATACGCAGGTAATGTTCATTTGGATGCACTAGAGTATCTGTAAAACCTGGAAGGCCTATCCTGTTTCAATGCGACAATTTGTCGCATTGCTAACGGTGGGGTTTAAGCTGAGAATAGTCGTCCATAGTCTGGGTAGTATGTTTTTAAAGAAATGTTGCATTACTTCTGCCAATCCTAATTTTCTTCATTGTCTGAAAAATAATTCCACTATCCCTGATCGAATCATAAACATAACTCATTCGGAGAGCTTGCTACTATGTTATTAAAATCTGTCATTCGAAATTCTTTAGTGGTAGTCGCTCTATCTGGCTTTGTTTATCAAAATATATGGGCGCATACGGTAATAGAGCCTCCACAGGTTACTGAAGGGCAGTCGTCAAATAATAATGTTGTGATTACACATGGCTGCGGGGAGAACGCTGTCATCGGCCAGAGTGTTGTAATTCCAGACGGAGAAAGTTCTACAATTATTGCCAATGGTAACCCCTACAGCGGGTCGCTCAGTGATTTCCTTCAGAATTGGGGTGGAGTAATTTCATTTGTGCAGGATCGCTCGGTATTTAGTGAGCAGGATCGAAAAGTGGATGCGAATGGCAATACGATCGGATTTTGGTGGTAGTCGAACGGTGGCGTCGTATGCAAGGGGACGTATTCCGTTTGTTTCGGGCGCGGTACTGTTTGTACCCGAATCTTGTGCCAAGGTTGTACGGTTCGCTTTCGCGGTGGCTGATATTTGTAAAATAACTAACATTAACGATATGAACGAAGAAGGTTCGGTTAATTTTTGGGCCCCTGCTGTCGGATCGAAGTACGATGGAACGCCGGGAGGACACTCCTATGATTTTCCAGTGTATTTCACTGTCAATCGAGATTTAGAAACAAATCCGCTGCCGGAATCCTGCGGAGTAGGTCAACAGGTAACGGTGAGACCTTCTGCAGTACAAGTGGACCGCGATATGCCGATCCGATTCAATGGAATACAAGTGTGGCCACAGCCCTAATCAGAGCGCTCATTTAAGGAAAATAACGTCATGGCATTACCTGCTCAACAACAAACTATAATTCTTCAGCTTATTCAAGCGATGTTCAATGCGACTCCGGGTGCGCCTTATTTGGAAGTGCTTGCTTCCCAAGTAGAGGCCGGTCAGCATTTGGCTGATTTAGCACAAACTTTGTCGGGAAGTGCACTATTTCTCGGTAAGAATTATGCTACCAATCTAACTCCTGCAGAGTTTGCTAATACTTTTGTAAGCGATTTGATTGGTGATCGTGTCTCAGCGACTAATAGAACCTTGGTGATCGATTATATTGTTAACAAAATGGTTGCTGGCGCAACCCAAGGAGAATTAATTGCAGAGCTGACAAGCGCTTTATCGTCTTTCCCTAACTCAGATCCCAATTGGGGAGAAGCGGCCTTGCATTACAACACCCATAACGCTACAAAAATTGTCGGTCAATTGGCGGATAACACAGTCACGGCAGATGATAAGGCAATTGTCGTCGACTACATTCTTGCGCAAATGGCCGCCGGACAAACTTTTGGTGCAATGGTCGTGTCGCTGATCGATGTACTGGGTAGCATGGATCACGCCGATCCTATCTGGGGTAACGCAGCAGCGTTATTTGATAACCGGATAGAAGTCTCTCGTTACTACTCGATTGACAAGGCCGGCACAGCGACAGATCTTGCAATCTTGCAACAAATCCTAACGGGTGTTACCGAAGACATCGCAACAGTCGAGACTGCAAAGACTGTAATAGATAGTTTGTTTAACAATCCTGCGGTCTTTGATTTATCCAGTCTCACTGGCAGCAACGGTTTTCGTATCGATGGCGTAGTGGGAAGCGACAATACGGGTGAATCTGTTAGCGGCGCGGGAGATATTAATGGTGATGGATTTGATGATCTGATTATTGGAGCACCGCATAATTTTGACGATTTCTACTCCGGTGCTAGCTTCGTGGTGTTTGGCAAAGCCTCGGGGTTTAATGCAACGATGCCTTTATCTAGCCTGAATGGTACTAACGGATTCCGTCTCAATGGTGTGGCAGGTGGCGATGCGGCTGGGAATGGTGTAAGTAGTGCGGGCGATATCAATGGTGATGGATTTGATGATTTATTGATTAGTGCACCAATATCAGATGTTCCGAAAAAAGATACAGGATACACCTATGTAGTATTTGGTAAAGCTTCAGGTTTTAGTGCTACGATGGATTTATCCAGCTTAGACGGAAACAACGGCTTCCGTATGAATGTTGATGAAGCTGATCAACTTTTAGGTTGGGCAGTCAGTAACGCGGGAGATGTCAACGGCGATCACATTGATGATTTAATTATTGGTGCACCGATTGGCGAACGTAGTTACGTGTTCTTTGGAAAAAACTCTGATTTCGATGCTAATTTAGATTTGTCTAGCTTGGATGGCAGTAACGGCTTTCAAATGAATGGATTGGTGGCGGGTGCGCAGTTTGGCAATGGTGTGAGTGCCGGGGACATCAATGGCGATGGCTTTAACGACTTAATCGTTGGTTCCTATTATGGAGGAAATGGTACAAGTTATGTAGTCTTTGGTAAAGCATCGGGTTTTGATGCCATACTGGATTTATCTAGTTTGGATGGCAGTAATGGTTTTACTCTGGCTGGAGAAGCTGAAGGTGATGAAGCCGGTTATTCAGTCGATAATGCTGGGGATGTCAACGGAGATGGGTTTGGTGATGTAATCATCGGTGCCAGACAAGCTGATGTGAATGGTGTAGATTCAGGGGCCGGTTACGTGGTGTTCGGTAAGGCATCTGGTTTTGAAGCTACATTGAATTTATCCGATCTGGACGGTAGTAATGGTTTCCGCTTGGAAGGAGGTGCAGCAGGAGACCGTGCGGGTAGATCGGTTAGTACTGCGGGAGATTTCAATGGCGATGGTTTTGATGATTTGATCATTGGCGCCGTTGCCGCCGATCTGAATGGCGAAGATTCAGGTGCCAGTTATGTAGTGTTTGGTAAAGCCACAGGTTTTAACGCCTCTCTGAACTTATCTAATTTAAGTACTAGCGATGGCTTTTCTTTAAGTGGATTGGCAGCAAGTAATTCATTAGGTAAGTCGGTCAGTAGTGCGGGAGACATTAACAGTGATGGATTTGATGATTTGATCATTGGAGCACCTTATGCCAATGGCAGTACTTTTAATTCGGGTGTCGCTTATGTAATTTTTGGTCATAGTTTTGCATAATTATGTTTTTAAGGGAGCCTTGAATAAGTTAATTATGCTTGTACTCGACAAGTTCATCATGAAGGTAATCAGAAAGTTATCGATCGCCTTGAGCATATTGAAGAATTTAATTAAGGCTTCTACTTAACATGATTCTTCTCTAATTATTGCAGAAAAACTTAAAAGTTATGGGCTGCAAGCTGCAACAATAATCGATCATTCTACAGCAGAAATTTGCTGTCCTATTTTAAAGCGGTAATCCCAAACTTTTATCCATCATTATCTAATCTATTTACTTACAGATCTATCCACAGAAATTGTGGATAGATCTTTCATACGGGTCACTCAAAAAATTTCAATCATTGTTGTGATTGATTGCATCCAGATTCCGAGTTTTTGCGTATTAAATAATGAAATCGCCTGAAAGAGGCATTTCTTTCAGGAAACTTCATGAATTCCCAGTAAAAGCCAGTGGCTACATCTGGGCACAATAACTTGAAATTAATTGCTAGGAGAATCAATCATGATCATGAAACAATCGAGCCAGGACAAGCTGAATTGGACAAAATATTTTCTAATTGCGCTAATCTGTGGATTGGTAGCAATTGATGGAATGAATTCGGCAATTGCTGATTCGGACAAATTAACAGAGCAGCGAATGGAAATCAGCGAGTCTGGACCGCGCTTAGTCATAGAGAGTGACACTGTGGCGTCTAGACTCGGGGGATATCATGGGATACTTGCTTTTTTGCATAATTTCGCTGTGCCAGTTTTGCTTGCCGATAGTGAAATTGCATCGTTCTTTGGTAATTTAACGACAACACCGGCAGATATTGAGCAATGTTTAGCCATGATGCTGGATCATGACTTAGGGGGGTCGTCACGACACGGTGGTGCTGTGCTTGAATCAGGACATCGATGCCGTAGCTCCATGCCAAAAATTCACCAAGGGCGAAATATACCAGACCAAGTCATCACAAAATTTATTGATATTGTTGCTCAGCAGGCTGAACTTGTAGGCGTGAGCCAGGCTGATATCAAGGCTATCGCCAAGGTACTTGAGCGCAGTCGAGGAGGGATTCGAAATAAGTAATCAATTCCTATGAGCCAAATTCCCCGCTGTATGCAGTGGGGTGGCTTATCCCACGAAGCTTTTTAGGCGAGCGATCATAAGTCGTAAGGCTTGCTATAACCATCTACGAACGTTTTTCGTGTAAGCAACATACACGGCGCCGAATTTAGAAAGTAATGCACGTTCTTCCGGGATGATTTGAAATCGGTTCATATACCAGATAAAGGTAGGGAGCAGCGCGAAGGAAAGGATATTCGATAACATAATCGCCCAAGACACGAGAGCTAACAAGATTCCCACATACATAGGGTTGCGGCTTATCTTATAAACACTTCCGGTAACAATGGTTGATGCAGTGTCGGGTTGCATTGGATTGACGGTTGTCTTGGCTGCTCTAAATGTAATCGCTCCGGCCAGAATCAGTGCAACACCTGCTAAGCTGAGCGTACTTGCTATGATTGTCTGACACGGGATCGTCAGGGCTAGTGCAGGAACAAATTTCTGCACTAGCCACATTATGCAGCTAAAAAGCAATGCTACAACTACGGGGGGAATTCTCAGCTCAAGAAAATGCATGGATGTCGAAGTGCTATTGCATTGAGTGTAAACCGATCATATTGCCTTCCGTATCAACAATTAAAGCAATAAAGCCATATTCACCGATGGACATTTTTTTACGTGCGATTTGTCCGCCCGAAGCAGCCGCATGAGCCGCTTCGATTGCACAATCCGCGCATGTAAAGTAAACCAGTACGCTGTTTCCACCCGATGGTCCTTCTTCCATTTTGACCAGGGCTCCAGGTGCTCCTATGGATTCCTTTACCATTGGGAAACTCCACAGCTCTATGTTCATTTCAGCTGGACTGTTTAAGCGCTCCAGTTGAACTTGGAAAACTGATTCATAGAATTTCTTTGCTCGATCCATATCTTGTACGTAAATTTCAAACCATCCTACTGGATTTGCATGCATGCGAATTTCTCCTTTCAATTTAGTGTGTGCGCTATTTGATTTCTTAATTAAAACCTCAAAAGTTATGCTTAAGTATTAGATTGATGTCATCCTAGCATTACTCATGCTTAGTTTTGTGATAAATATCATATTAATCTAAAAAATTTATCCTTATCCTTCGTGGGTCTAAAAGAATGAAAGAAATCGAAACGTTGTAACAATGAGTCTGGAATAAGATTCTGTATGAAAAAGACTTTTAAAGTGTTTATGGTTGAATGTTGGCAGAATTTAGCGGTAGTCATTTCCCTCTTTGGTTTTTTATTGCTTTCCCAAAGTAGTTATGCTGTGTCTTTTTGTAGTGATTTAAAAGCAAAGATTGTTTCTGTTGAAGGTATCGTCGAATTGCGCAGAGTCGGGATGCAGAACTGGCAACGAGCAGGCTATGATGAAGTACTTTGTACAGGAGACATGCTCAGAGTGCGTTCTCGTAGCCGTGCTTCCATCAGATTGAATAATGAAAGCATGATTAGGCTTGATCAAAGAACAAGTATTACGATTATCGAGCCAGAAAAGAAAGATGCTACTTTACTTGATTTAATTAAAGGTAAGTTGCACATTATTACCCGCACACCAGTGCCTTTTAAAATCAGAACGCCTTTTGTAAGCGCCGCAGTAGAAGGAACCGAATTTTTCATTGGAGTTGCGGAGGGTAAAACTAATATTATCGTTTTTGAGGGCAAGGTTGCTGCTAATAATCAGCAAGGTAATCTTACCTTGGTTGATCATGAGTCTGCGACTATCTTTAAGGATCAAGCGCCATATAGAGAAGGTGCTGTTCGCTTAATAGACGCGGTTCAGTGGGCACTTCATTACCCGACTATTATTGATTATAGATTAGAGAAAAGCTTAACTACTGAAGTGGTACGAGTGATTTTGCAAACTTCGCTAGAATACTATCGACAGGGTAGAATAATTGAGGCTATGAAAACACTGGACAGAGTCGATTCACATGAATTGACTCCACCCTTACTGACTTACCGTGCAGGATTATTACTCTCAGTGGGGCGAGTGGATGAAGCCCAAATGCATATCGAACAAGTGCTCCAGCTTGAGCAGAATGATAGTGATGCTTATGCACTAAAGGCTCTTATTGCTGTAGTACAAAATGATAAGGAGAATGCGTTTAATCTAGCTAAGCAGGCTATTGAATTCAATCCTACATCGCTAACAGCAAAGCTGGCATTTTCTTACGCGCAACAAGCATTATTCCAAATTGAAGAAGCACTCATCAGCATTGAAGAAGCCATCCAACTAGATGGAAGGAATGCATTGGCTTGGGCACGACTTGCTGAGCTTCAAATGTCAGCTGGTCAACTTGATCGTGCCCTAGAATCGGCGCAACAAGCAGTCAATTTAAATCCTTTTTTGGCTAAGACCCAAACTGTCCTTGGATTTGCTTATTTACTGCAAATCAATACCCAGAAAGCTAAGACGAATTTTATCAAAGCGATAGATCTTGATCAGGCAGATCCGATGCCAAGATTGGGATTAGGGCTTGCTTTAATTCGTGAGGGGAAACTTAAAGCAGGTCGTGTTGAGATCGAAATTGCGGCAAGTTTGGATCCGCTGAATTCATTGATACGTAGTTATCTGGGTAAAGCTTATTTTGAGGAAAAACGCTACCCTCTGGCGAGTACCCAATTTGATTTTGCCAAGGAACATGATCCTAATGATCCTACGCCTTGGCTCTACGATGGCATTATGAAGCAGACCCAGAATCGACAAGCAGAAGCACTGCAGGATATCGAAAAATCGATGGAGCTTAATAATAATCGTGCGGTATACCGTTCGCGTCTGCTGTTGGATCAAGACCAAGCTACACGTGGTACCAGTCTATCGCGAATTTATGATGACTTTGGTTTTGATCAACGAGCTTTGATACAAGCTTCTAAATCGCTAACATTTGATCCGATCAGCCATTCTTCGCATCGCTTTCTTTCCGATGCCTATGCCAATATGCCGCATCATGAAATTGCGCGTGCCAGCGAGCTGCTGCAAGCGCAGTTGCTACAACCGATTAATATTAATCCTGTGCAACCTCGTTTAGGTGCCACAGATCTTAATATCATTACCGGAAGCGGGCCTTCAGCGGCATTTAACGAATTTACTCCATTATTTGAGCGCAATCGCCCTCAGCTGGTTGCATCCGGGGTAGTGGGTAATAACGGTACGCTGGGTAATGAAACCATTATTTCGGGAATCTATGGGCGTACTTCGTATAGTCTTGGCCAATTTCATTACGAAACTAAGGGGTTTCGTCCCCAGAGCGATTTGATAAATAATAATTACGATGGATTCTTTCAATATGCAGTCACGCATAAACTGAACATTCAAGCAGAGATGCGCTTTAGAAATACAGAAAACGGAAATATATTGACCGATAGAAATCCTTTTTATGCATCGTCTTCTGCATTGAACAGTTTACTTCGAAGGGAAGTTAAGCAAGGTTCGGCACGTATCGGCGCATCGCTATCAATATCGCCTAGACAAAATCTGATTGCCTCAATTATGTATACTGATAGGAAGGATAGCTATGGTCAATTAGTTAGCGATGCAGCGGTTGATCTAACGGCTCCTGTCCTTGGAGAGGCAAATCTAGGCACCAATAACAAAAGTGAAATAATACCAGTAGCGTCGAATAATAGCCTTGAGCCCTCTATCAACAATGGTTTCGCAGCATTGAATCAGAATTTAAAGAGTAGTGGTTACCAAGCTGAGGCTCAATATTTATTTCGAGGTGACCAGTTAAATGCCATGGTAGGTGGCGGCACTTACCGACTTAATACGGGCGATTTCTCCGGTATTAACAGTCTTTTCGGCAATCTTAATTTCCCTCAATTTTCAAATTCATCAATCAATGAAAAAATAAATGGGTATGTGTATACAAATTATAATTTCCCTAGGAATGGGAGTACGACACTTGGTTTAGCTTACGATGCTTACAAAGATGGTTCGTTTGAAGTTAATCGATTTAATCCGAAATTCGGTATCCAGTGGGATATTGTCGCTAATTTACGTTTGCGCTTTGCATGGTTTGAAATAACCAAATCATCTCTAGTTGCACATCAGACTATTGAACCAACTCAAGTAGCAGGATTTAACCAGATGTTTGATGATCCGAATGGTACGAGATCTCAACGTATGGGAATTGGTCTAGATTCAAGAATCTCGGAAAATGTGTATAGTGGTATTGAAGCATCTATACGTAACTTAAAAGTTCCTGTTTTTTTTAAGGGTAATCAGGGAATACCAACAGTTACTGACAATCAGGAAGAGCAACTATATCGTGCCTACCTTTACTGGTTAGTGCACAAGAACTGGGCAGTCAAGAATGAATTGCAATTTGAGAAATTCCAAAGTCTGCGGCCTGTTTTAAATGACGGATCATCGGTTTCTACGATAAAACAGAAAATCTATACTTTCAGTGCACCGATTAGCTTAAATTACACAAATCCAAATGGCGTATTTGCAAAAATTACCGGAACATTCGTTCGGCAGATTAATAGTAGTTTTTTTACAATGGATACGGCAATTGGCTATCGATTCCCCAATCGAATGGGAATGCTTAGTTTAGAAGGAAAGAATCTCTTAGATCAGGATTTTATTTATAGAAGCTACAATCTCAATGCTCCTATCGATATCGGCAGCAGTTTTGGAACGCTTCCTCGCTTTATTCCCGATCGCACCCTGTTTATGCGACTGACCTTAAATTTCTAATATCATTCTGTGTCATGATTCAAATTTTCTGATGTGACTTGTATTGCGAGCCTGTTCTTGCTTCGGAATATCGTTGACATGCTCAATACTTCTGTCCCTTATAGAATCGTGCTTCAGAGCCAAACCATCATACCCATTTCCAGTGGATGAGTTAATAACGGGTGATGGGGGTAAATTCGAATGTAGTATTCCTGCTTGCCGCATAATTCCGGAGTCAGTTTTAGTTCGAAGAGATGTTCCTCGCCATCTTTATTGCCGATGAATTCAAATCTAAAGTGCTTGAAATTACATAATCTAGTTTTGCTAAACTGGCGGCATATCAATAGTTCGATGATGACATCTTCCGGTTCTAAATTATTCAGCTTGGCAGACACTTTAAAATTCAATGCCTCACTGAAATTAACTCTCTCACAAGGAGAATCTAATCGGCGCAGTGTGACGCCATGCCATGCATTTTTTATTTTGGCTTTCCATGCAGCGATTTTTCTGGCGCCGGCGAAATCATTATCCGCATAGAGTAAACTCTTGTTGCTAGCCGGAAGGTAAAATTTGGTGACATATTCATCCACCATGCGGGTTGAATTATAACGAGGTAGCAACGATATCATGGAATGTTTGGCCATTTTGACCCACTCAGGCGAATAACCGAGTTTGCCATAATTGTAATAGAGAGGGACGACCTGGTCCTGCAAGATTTCATACAACGCCCGGCTCTCTTCTTTATCACGCAGCGATCCTTCCATATCTTCCGGACCCGGTTTGATGGCCCAACCATTCTTACCATCGTAGCCTTCTCCCCACCAACCATCTAGCACACTCAGATTCAATGCGCCATTAATGCCTGCTTTCATGCCGGATGTGCCGCTTGCTTCCAGGGGATAGATCGGATTGTTCAGCCAGATATCGACTCCGGCAACCAAACGCCGGGCGAGTCGCAAATCGTAACCTTCCACCAATAATAGCCGTCCTTCAAATTCCGGTTGATGGGCAATTTGACTGATACGCCGGATTAATTCTTGCCCCGGAATATCTGCGGGATGCGCCTTGCCGGCAAAAATCAGCAGAACGGGGCGCTCTTGATCCAAGATAATTTTTCGTAGCCAATCAAGATTTTCGAATAACAATGCTGCGCGTTTATAGGTAGCGAAGCGGCGTGCAAAGCCTAGTGTCAAAATATTGGGGTTGATAGGATCGACAAACTTGAGCAGTCGATCAAGATGGGCTTCAGAACCCCGATTCCTGGAGTTTTGCTCAGTAATACGGGAACGTATGCCATGGAACATTTGAGATTTTAACGATTGCCGCACGCTCCAAAACAAATGGTCAGGTATTTTAGTGATGCGTGACCAATATTCGGTGTCGCACATCTTATTGCGCCATTCATGGCCGAGGTAACGATCAAACAGATCAGACCATTCTTGCGCCAGAAAAGTGGGTACATGGACACCATTGGTAATATAACTGATGGGATTTTCTTCCGGTTCGATTTGTGGCCACAAATCTCGGCAGATGCTTGCTGATACATCGCCGTGTATCTTACTGACGCCATTGTGTGTGCGTGAACCATGAATCGCCAGTGCAGTCATATTAAAATCAGAACTTTCTGCGACATGACCGAGTGCCATAAATTTCTCGCGCGTAATGT
>JAMXAE010000034.1 GCA_024281695.1 Nitrosomonas sp.
TATCGCTCGGATTATTAGCGATGAGATTCAGTGCCGTTGAACCGAGAGTCAGTGCACGAGCATTAGTCGTATCATCGCCCAATTCATATATTTCGATGTTTGATAGAATCGTTACTGCACCATTGCCTACAAGGGTGATTTTTTCTCCATTCACACCGGTACCCGCCGCCGTTATGGTACCGGTAAAGTTCTGATTCTGTGATGCGGATAACGTAACCGATGCACCTGAAGTCAATGTCAGTGCTTCTACGTTGGTAATCGTACCGCCACTCATATCGGCACTTGTTCCCAAGCTGAGGATATCGTTCACTGTGCCCTCACCCGTGATCGTACCCGTATAGGTCAACGTGCCTAGATTAAAAGTTACTGCATCCGAAACTGAGTTAGCGGTTACATTCGTACCTGCATTTGAAACAATTACAATGCGTGTATCTGTTGAATCATCTCCTACACTGTAGTTTTCGATGTTTGTTAAAGTGGTTAGCGCGCCATCGCCGACAATCGTGATTTTTTCGCTGTTGGCACCCGTGCCTCCCGCTGTTATGGCCCCCGTAAAAAGTTGATTTTGTGATGCTGATAGGGTTACATCGTTTGTTCCTGCAATTCCAGTTGCGTCGAAGGTTAAATTGGGAAAATTAATCACGATTGCTGCTGCAATACTGGATCCATCCTGCACACTCAGCGTATTAGTACCTGCGCCACCATCTAATAAAACCGCCGTCATCACCAGAGGCGTCCATGCTGCTGCCGTAGAAACAGACAAAGTATCATGGGCTGCGGTACCCGAAAATGCAGTGGCATTGGTTGCTAAATACGATTGGATAGCGGTTGGAGACGAAGAGCCGCCACCACCTCCTCCCGATGAAGGTGGCAGCGGCATTGGGAGCGCATCAGGTATTCCATCGCCGGTTACATCGCCCACTGTGGTGCCAGCCGTTGCGATTGCGTTGATTAAAGTTGATCCTGATGTACCGATTACCGTATTACCTACATTTCCCGTTGCGGCGCCTGTTTCCATCAGTACTTCAATATCCTCCGACACAATCTGCACCGCTGTAATACTCGCCAGTGTGGTTGATTTGTTTGCACTGCTCTGGGATACATGAGTGACTGCTTGGGTTAAATTAGCAATTGCTTGTGAGGCATCGGTTAACAAGATGCCTACTTTGAACAGCGCAGTACTGTTAGCGCGAGCTAATACCGTAGCTTCCTGAATCACTTGCGCAACAAAACTGCTGGAAGTCAAGTCAATTGCACCAGTATTACTGGTCAGCATTACAGACAAAGCTTCATAAGCCAAATCAATTGCCGTAGGCTCATCTTCGGTAACTCCCACACCATTTAGTAATGCTGCTGTCTGACTGATGAGTATATTAATGTTAACCGTTGCGGTATGAATGGATAACGCATTACTTGTTGCGGTCACATCGGTATCGGTACGAATTGTTTCTTTAATTGGATCAAAATGAAGTAAATCGATATGAGTATCTAGTCCCAGGGACACGAGTATTTGTGCAGTGACATTTTTAACTGTGGCACTGCCGTTTTGCGCTATCCGATCAATCAGCGTAGTCAGCGGGTTGACGACTGTTGAACCTGCCGGTGCTGTCATGCTCCCTTCAAATGGCCTATCAGTAGCAATATCGATTCCTCCGGATACGATTAACTGACCGAATCCGTTCACTCCGGGTAAAGAGAAATCTCCTAAGGCATCCGTGGCAACGCTGAGTTCACCGACATTTCGAATTCCATCGCCATTCAAATCTGCAAATACACTGGCTCCTTTGATATAGCCATCGATTACCTTTCCGGCTACACCCGATTTTAATACCTCTTTGGCTGAAACAACACTGGCGAGGCCATCGGTAACACTTGCAGTTACTTGTTGAAGAACAGCTAGACTGCTCGCTGAACCACCTAAATCCATGGAATAAAAAGATGCTACTTCAACTTGATTACTCAGTTGCTGTGCTGCTGCCCCCCAGTTCGTATCATTGGGATCAACCGATGCAAGGGCCATTGCCGCCCAGTGTATGACTTCCCCTCGACTTTGCCCGGCATTAAGCATTTTTTCAATTTCTGAAGCTGCCCATGCCTTATTCCCGGTACTTAACAGGGAGTCCACCGTATTTTCTACAAATTGAGCGGCAAATTCATGATTCGATAGTTTGTCTGAATATAACGATCGTTTAAATACATCCGTCTGAGTCAGTATATTAACCAGATCCTGAATAGAGCTGCTAGCGTAATTTATAAAAACAGTAAACTCATTTAAATAATGAGTACCCGGCGCTGCTTTAAACATCGCCACAACTGTTCGTATCACTTCCAGTTGCTTACCATCCATCGGTATTCCTCTAATTTATTTAAGTAGCATCTACGATGCAGTACTTATCAATTGATTCTACTCAACGAATGGGTAAATGAATTACTATAATAAGGTAATTTATTTACCTTATTTAGTTAATTGACTGCTTTAGAACGGCAATTTTATTCCAGGCGGCAATCCCAAACCACTGGTCAATTCGGCCATTTTTGTTTGTGTGGTCGATTCCACACGGCGCACTGCGTCATTAAAAGCCGCCGCTACCAGGTCTTCCAACATTTCCTTATCGTCGCCGACAAGACTGTCATCGATACTGACGCTTTTAACATCATGACGACAAGTCATCACGACTTTCACCATACCGGCTCCAGATTGGCCTTCCACCTCGATAGTGGCGAGCTTTTCTTGCATTTGTTTCATATTTTCCTGCACGAGTTGTGCTTGCTTCATCATATTTCCAATACCGCCTCTCATTTCTACTACCTCCTTTATTTTTGAATCGGTTTAATTGAAGAAACTATTAATTTTGCATCAAAATTCTCAATGAGTTCTTGCACAATGGGATCTTTCTCAATCGCCACAATGGCTTTTGCCTGCTTTTCTTCTTCTTCCTGTTGTTGCAATACAACAGGCGTTAGTCCTGTTACACTCCCTACAGAAAAATTAAGCACGACAGATTTACTTAAATATGCATTTAGTGCTGACTGAATTCTTTCTTGATATTTCTTTTCCAGTAGATGTTTATGAATATCCGGTACACACAAGTCTATCCTCTCCGATGAAAGTATCGTAGCTTCACTATGCTGTGCCAACATTTTAGCCATCCCCGACAGTTTTAAATGCTGAATCAACTGGGGCCAATCCAGGCTAGATACATCAACATGAGCTTGAGCATTATCGGTTAAATACGGAACAGTTTGCGCGGACTCTGCCTGCTTCTGAAGCTCGCTTTTTTCAGGGAATTTATTTTGAATTGGCGCAGCATACTGAGGCTGAATCGCTGATGAAAAATTATCCGGCATAAAGGTCAGCATACGCATTAATGTCATGGTAAACCCAGCATATTCATCGGGTGCCAAACTTAGATCATTTCTTCCATGTAATGCGATCTGATAAAACAACTGAATATCCTCTGGTGCGAACGTCTGCGCCAGTTTAAAAATCCGCACATATTCCGGTATGTCTTCGCTAATAGCCCCTGGAACGGTTTGAGCCAAGGCGATGCGATGCAATAAAAAGGCCAGATCCTGCAAGGCTACATCAAACGAAAGGCATTGCACTTCCATCGCATCTGCCAATGATAATAGTTTTAACCCATCCTTCTGCGTCAAAGCTTCGAGTAAATAGAAAAGATAGCTTTGGTCGATGACACCCAGCATATCTCGAACACTCGTTTCCTCAATGTTCCCCTGACCAAAAGCAATGGCTTGATCCACCAAACTCAGCGCATCGCGCATACTACCTTGTGCAGCACGGGCAATGAGTTGTAAAGAAAGATTATCACTTTGAATGCTTTCCTGATCCAATATTTTCCTGAGATGCTCAATAATTTGTACTTGCGGAATTTGCTTCAGATTAAATTGCAAACAACGGGATAAAACTGTGATAGGAATTCTTTGCGGATCGGTAGTTGCCAGTACAAATTTGACATGTGCGGGAGGCTCCTCCAGTGTCTTCAACATAGCATTGAAGGCAGATTTGGACAGCATATGTACTTCATCAATGATATAAATCTTATAGCGCGCATTGGTTGGTGCATATAGTGCGTTCTCAAGCAATTCACGCATATTATCCACCTGAGTATTCGAAGCTGCATCCAACTCAATCAGATCAATAAAATTTCCAGTATCAATTTGCACACAAGCAGGGCAAGTACCACAAGGTGCCGCAGTCACGCCTAATTCACAATTGAGCGACTTGGCCAGAATACGGGCAATCGTAGTCTTGCCCACACCACGCGTACCCGTCAACAAATAGGCATGATGCAGTCTGTTTTGTTCAAGTGCATTCGTCAGCGCTCTGACTACATGCTCTTGTCCAGTCAATTCTGAGAAATTTCTTGGGCGCCACTTTCGCGCCAGGACTTGTGTTTGAGACACGTTTTTTGATTGGGTTGAAAAATCGAGTTACATCATATCAAGCTAGCAAGGATTTTTAAAATATCCTGGTCAGAATAATGTTGGGGTGGCGAGCCAGACCCCCGGCACTCGCAATAAATAGCTGTGGCTGCTTCCTTCCGGACCTGACCAGATTCACCATCTTGCAATGCGGGGAGGCCCGCCATAAAAAGCTTATAAGCCAAACAACCATTCAGTCTTAGTTAAACACGATATTTCTCTACCATCACGAAGTGACCCATCAGTTTAACTATAAGTGTATTCCTTGATAGATCCAATCATCGTTACGATCATTCAGCTTAGAATTAACAGCGTGTTTAAAAAGTAGTGCAGCAAAGTGCTGGCAGCAGTATATCAGTAGAACATTAATTACTCCAATTTAGTCGCCAAATAATTCATCATCAAGACTTATACTATCATTTGGAGAATTAGTTGTAACAGAAATAATTTGCCAGTCAACAAACGATAAATAACCCAAGAATCGATCTTTACTTGATAAAGCAAAATAATTCCAGTCCGATATAGTCAATATATTATTTTCCCTCCAAATCCCAGAATATGTTTCATCACCGCGATTTACTCGATGATTTAAATAAACAATTACCCTTGAAAGACAAAATCATTAGCGCACACCGCTCTATTCAAGAGAAATTCCCATTTATTGCACGCATAGCAATCGCACTCTATGATTCCGAGACTCGGATACTAAAAACATATCTCCATAGTAGCGGAGAAGATGAACCACTGGCACATTACCAATCTTCTTTGGAAAATACCCCTTCTTTAAAGGAAATTCTTGACAAGAAACTCCCGCGTGTCGTCAATAATTTAGTCACTTTTGAATCGAGTATTCACGAACATGCTCAGAGAATCGGGCGCCAGGGTTATGCAGCAAGCTACACCATGCCCATCTTTAATTCAGGTGATTTTATTGGCTTCTTATTCTTCAATACTTACAAAAGCGATATATTCACAGAACAGGTATTAAGTATCCTGGATATTTATGGCCATCTGATATCACTTATGATCATTAATGAACTCTCCACCATTAAGGTGATGAGCGCTGCTCTAAAGACGACTAACCATATTACCCATTTGCGCGATCCAGAAACAGGCAGTCACCTTGATCGAATGTCACGTTACAGTCGCCTCATTGCCGAATCACTCGCAGATAAATATGCCTTAGATGATGTATATATCGAGCATATTTTTATGTTTTCTCCTCTGCATGACATTGGAAAAATTTCAATACCCGATAGTATCTTGCTAAAGCCAGGTCCGTTAAATGAAGAAGAAAGATCCATCATGAATACGCACGCCCACAAAGGTCGAGAAATGATCGACAATATGATTTTAAACTTTGGTCTCGATCGCATTAATCACATTAATATTTTAAAAAATATTGCAGAATTTCATCATGAAGCAATCAATGGAAGTGGCTATCCAACAGGAAGAATGAACAGTGAAATTCCACTTGAAGCGCGTATCGTTGCAGTTGCTGATGTATTTGACGCGCTAACCTCTCGTCGTTCCTACAAGGATGCTTGGAGCAATGAAGAAGCCTTTGAAACACTCAAACAACTGGCTGGTGAGAAGCTAGATATTGATTGTGTTAACGCTCTGATTGATAAACAAGAAGAAATTGAAATGATCCAACAACAATTTAAAGAGAACACCTGTGGCTAATAACCAGTTAATTTATTCCTTACTCGGTTACTGAAAATTGATGCAACAAACACCCTATACTCACTATTCCAAGAAATCCTATAGAATCAAGCTAATTTTCTCTTTCGACTAACTTAAAATCATGGCTGCCAACACATCGACTAAAAGCCTGATCAAACCCAGCGATGCCACAGCATGGGTCTCCTGTATCCGGCGCGTCTGGTTGGATAAGCATCAAGCCACTGAATTTATAATTGATTCATTTAATCAGCTATTGATTGACCGCAGACTGGAGCACGAAACAGCCGTGTTAACCAAACTGGAGAATCAATATCCTGTCATCAAAGCCAACTCATTTGATCATACTCGTGCTTTGATGCAGCAAGGTATTCCAGTAATTTATCAGGGTCGCTTGCTGGATGAACAGGAAGGTTTAGTCGGCTTTCCGGATTTCTTGATTCGCCATGAAAGTGGTCAATACCAACCTGCTGATGCCAAGCTTTCACTCAGCGAACACAAAAAATCCATTCAAATACAACTGGGGATATACCGCCGCCTACTATTCAATAAATTACCTGCTATCGTTTTCCTTGGAGATGGCCGCACCGCAACGCTTGGTAATGAAGTGGATCCATTGGTTGATGCCTTTATCACTGGCATGAAATCATTAATTAACGCGCAACAACAGCCTGCAGCCCGCTATAGTCACAGTAAATGTCGAATTTGCCCATATAACAACCACTGCTCTCAAGAATTTGAAGCGAAAGAGGACCTATCGCTACTTTATGGGATTCATGGTAATACCGCAGATCACCTGGCAGAATTCGGCATTTCAACCATCACTCAGCTTGCTATGAGTAAAGTTGAATCGATACCAGAGGTCCCTTATCTCAAAGGCAACAAAAGAAAATACCGCGCCATCCTCCAAGCGAAATCATTCCTCACGGGCAAGATATTTCAACTGGATAATGCAATGTTACCAGAAGGCACTTGGATTCACTTTGACATTGAAGATAATGCATTAACTCCAGCTCGTGAACGTCATGTCTATCTTTGGGGATTTCTGGTACCCACATATACTAGAGAAAATTTTGAATATGTTTGGACGGATGATGAAACCAGTGACTATGAAGGCTGGGAAGGTTTCTTGCAGAAAATTGACCATTACCGCTCGCAATATTCTTCCTTAGTACTGGCGCATTACTCAAATCACGAAAAAGCTACTATCAAGCAATATGCAGAGCGCTATGCAATGAAAGATCATCCTATCGTAATATGGCTACTCGGGGATGAGAGTCCTTTATTTGACATACAAAAGCCAATTTTAGATTGCCTGATCTTACCGCTGCAGGGATATGGCTTGAAGGATATCTGCAAGCATCCAAATTTAGTTAATTTCCAATGGGAAAACAAAGACTCAAGTTCACAATGGTCAGTGGTCCAATTTAGTCGTTTTCAGTCAGAAACTAACTCAATTAAGAAACAAAAAATAAAGAATACGATACTAGGCTATAACCGTGATGATGTTATTGCCACACGGCAACTTGAAGTATGGCTTAAGCGTTTATTTTCTTAATGAGGAGCATCAGAGAAGGCAGTAGCCCTGGAATTTACCAGGGCTACTGGCAAAAGAAACGTTTCTAAAGTTTCATACACTGACTAAAACTATCTTTATCAGACATTAACAAAAGCTTATTATAATCAATTGTTTCTTTTGCTTGTTATTGCTGTTTCTGCAGTAATTACTATAAAAAATAACAATCAACAGCAAAAACACAAGGTTTAATTACTTACCTTCCTTACCTGCACTTTCCTTTTGATTTTTATCAAGTTCGGTGTCGGTTAACATACCTTCCCTTTCTTTATAGAGACTTGGAGGATATTGACCTGGTTTACCTTCGCCTTTACATGCAGTCAACATCACAGTTATAAGTACAACAGCAATAAGTGAATATTTCATGACAATCTCCTTTGTATAAATATCAAATGTTGTTTATAGATATATTCAACGTTACGTTGAAACTCAATCAGCTACGAACTACAAGCCATATGCCTAACCTACGATCTTTATCGGGAATTATTTGTAGTTCCACAAAGAATATACTTTTAGAAAATTATATATTTAATTTTCTAAAATAATAGGATATGTATTTCTAAAGTAATTAAGAATAAGCAATAGTGCTTATTCTTTTCTAAGGATAACATTAAAAATGTTAATAAAGTGTGAAATTTAAATACATCAAATGACACAAATAGACATACAGGAATGAATACAATTTTTGTTACCACTCAGTTCTGCTAATAACTCACATTCATACTTATGTACATTACCTATTAACAGTCATTCCAGTGCTCTGCATTACTAAAATTTCTTTTGATTACTAATAATTTCATGTGCAAACCATAATGAAAATTAAGAACTCACGCTTTTATGCCGCTAACAGCTGGATAAATGCAGATTCACTTTGGATAATGGCATCCAACGCGCATTTAACGAAAGAAATCAGATAAACCCATTCTTACTTTTTTATAAGAATAAAACTTATGAATATTGGAACTATTTCACAACAAAGTGCTATGAATTCATGTCCAACACAAAGTGACACTAGATCCACCAAAGATAGAATCATAGACATGATATGCAATAATCCGAACCTTCCTACAATGGGTAGTTCTTTGTCACGCATAGTGCAAATTTCATCTTCAGAAGACGAGTCTACAGAGCAATTAGCAAATTTAATACTGGCCGATGTGGCTCTAACGCAAAAGATTATACGTTTAGCCAATTCAGTAATTTTTCGCTCGCCTACCACTCAAGTTGTAACCAATGTTTCGAGAGCGATTCAATTACTAGGGCTAGATATGATTAAAACCTCTGCTTTAGCAATGACTCTAGTCGATAGTATTCCAGGAAAACATGAAAAATATGTGCGCCAAGAATTGGCACTGGCACTGACTGCAAGCCTGATCGGTCGCCAATTGGCAAAACACAGTTATTTCCCAAATGCTGAAGAGGCTTCAATTGCCGCTCTATTTAAAAACATGGGTCGTTTACTGCTAGCAGCCTATGATCATAATCTATACAAGGAAACCATGAGCCTTGTTGAGCAAGGAACTCACACTAAAACTCAAGCATCAATCCAAATAATTGGTTGTAGTTTTGATACATTAACCGAAATTGCTATGCGCAAATGGTTGATTCCTGAATCTATTATCAGAGCGATGAAGCTAATATCGACTAAAACATTAGTATCACCGAAAAGCCGTCAAGAATGGATGCAACAAGTCGCTGAATTTAGTGAATCTTCTGCTGAACTGATATATCGACAAGATGAATCCAAGGAAAACACTTTGGATAAAATATTACTTAAACGTTTTGGTACTGCACTAAATTTAGATAAAGAGAAGCTTGATACACTGATTTTTCAGGCAGCGGAAGAAACGCGGATGCTAAGTAATCAAGTTCATTTACAGCCGCTGACTAGAATAACAGACATTGATAATGCCGATGTGAATTCAATAAGCAATAGCGATAAAGATAATTTGCCAAAAATTAAATGTCATCCAAGTGGAAAGCCATACAATGCGTTGGATCAACTCTTAATTGGAGAACAAGATGTCGCCATATTAACCGCAACCAAACAATATAAAATTAACGAATTAATTCTAATTATCCTAGAAACCTTATATAAAAGCTTAGGATTCAGTCTTGCTTCTATGATCTTAAAGGATATTAAAACGAATCAGTATCGCGTATGTTATTCTTTTGGTAAAAATAGCATAGAACTTGAACGCAGCTTCATTTTTTCAAATGCCGCATCCTCTGATGTATTTACCTTATCAATCAATAAAAATGTTGACTTGACCATATCGGATTCTAAAGATATTAAGATGCGAAATATGTTACCCAATTGGCATTCTCAATTGTTCCCCGACACTCGAAGCTTTGTTATTCTTCCGCTGGTAATCAAGAATAAGCCCTTCGGTCTTTTTTATCTTGATCGCCAGCAGGAAGCGCCGGAAGGATTTTCTTCTGATGAGATGAGAGTGATTAAAGCTCTAAAAAAACATCTACTAACTGCCTTAAGCTCACAATAAATTTACGAACTCTTATCCTCGATTATTAAGAGTATGCTCAATTGATCGTAGCAAAAGAACAAAGATTGTATTGATACAATAAATTGAAAGCAGGTGAAGAACAATTAAGTAGTTTCTAAAATTCCTCTACTCAATACCACCGGTTTCTCGGTGGTATTTTCTTACTAAATAGATACTTTCTGTTTCTTGCGATGAGCCGAAGCTCCTAATAGAAGCAATCCGGTTATTAGCATGGCATAAGTACTTGGCTCTGGTATCGGTGCCGGTATCTCCGCTAACGCAGTTTGCATACGGTCAAAGTAGATACCGTCATCAGGAATCGTACCGTGGAAAGTGATCGAGGTAAACTCGCTATCATCAATCACGCCAATAAAGAGTTGATCAAAACTGGACCCACTATAACCGGTTAAAAAAGTAGTTTCAGTACCGTTCGACAGAGTCGCGCTAAAATCGGTAGCACCCTTTGTGCCAAGGCCACCAACATCAATACTGAATGCTGTTATCGGTGCGGCAAATGTAAAAGTAATGCTATCTGGGGTGGCAAAATAAACACCCATAGCTCCATCGGTCGGCATTAAGGGAGAAACGCCAAAGAAATTCGAGCACCACGATGATCCATCACAAGATACATCAGCAGTCGCAAATACGAGTGATGGAGTTTCTGTCCCTTTATCCAGAACCGATTCGAAACTTTCCAATATGACTGGGGCATCGCCCAGAGCCTCGCTAAAAGTAGCTTCATCTGAATAATTGGTGGTCGCAAACGCGCTACTCGTAATGAATGTTAAGTACACTACCAGTACATACTGAGTCAGTTTAATTTTCATAGCTTTTCCTTAGAATCATGGCTGTGGCCATACTTGAGATCCATTAAAAATGACAGGCATATCGCGATCAATCTGTGCAGCAGATGGTTTCACAAACACATCGACACCATCTCCACAGGATTCTGGTAAGGGATTTGATTCAAAGTCACGGTTTACGGTAAAGAATGCAGGAGAATCATAGGCATGCCCACCTTGCGCTCCATCAAACTTCGATCCGACGGCAGGAGTCCATAAACCTACTGCATCATCTGAAAAGTCAACAATACTTGTTATTGTACAAATGTCGGCTATTGCTACGGCAAATCTCACGCTTCTCGCACAAGACTCTGGCTCAATAATCACTGCACTCGTCGTAAACGGAATATGCGCATTGAGATTGGCCGCCATGCCCCTACCACCGCCTGACCAGAATCCAATAGCATTGCCATTCCCGTCTAATTTCTTATCCTGTTCTGTAAAAACAGAGCGATTTTGCAATAACTGAATCAAATTCCCCCAATTTTGTATGAAATCATTGATAGTACCGCTATGAGGATCACCGCCCACGGTAATTGCCGAAGTCTCTCCATCTGGAAAAACCACGCTCGAACCAATCACTGCTGCTCCGTTACACCCATGCCCAATGACAATATTATTAGCCGATTTTTTCAATTCGGTAACTTGTGGCAATTCCAATATGGTATGACCCATCACATTTTGAGCAATACCCGTCAGTACAACCGGTATTAAAAATTTTTGAATAATCGATCTTAATAAAAGATTTTTTTGCATAACAAACTTCCCGTATAAATCATCTTTGTGATGTATTGCAGATTCAGAATATAAGAAAATTAAATATCAATTGAATCTGCAAGGACCTGATATTAATTGACTAAAGGAATTTTTGTTTAATCAGATAAATCAAAAATTCCCATATACAAACTTACAAATAATAGAATTAATTTAAGTAGTGAAAAAATATTCAGCAGCCACTCCAAACTTTCACTACTTAAAACGCGTGGAGATATTTTCATTGATAGCCCGGCACTTGGCAATGTGACAAAATGCCGCACCATAGTTAGATAGGATCAATTCTTTTACGCATTGATCGCATATAGAATCATTGAATACGCAAACTTTATAGTAAATCTACGAATGTAGGAGAAGGTTTTCACAATTCAGGAGGAATCGCGCTGAACATTATCGCCGCTTCCCGAAGCTAATACGGCACATCATCGAATAATAAGTTGCAGCTACTTATTGAATACGCGAGCTATCCAGTTACAAGAGATCCGCCCACATCACCCTTTACATTGACCCATAAATGGGGTAAATCCAGCTCACTCAACCAATCAGCCCCGTGTTCTTCTTTCAGCATACCGATAGTTGATGCGCTACCTGCAACAACACAAAACTCACCGATTACACTCACTGCTGCCATATGACTGACTGGCCAGCCGGTCTTTGGATTCAATACATGCCCGTAGCGAACTCCATTGAGCGCAATACACCGTTCGTAGTCTCCACTGCTTGCAAGAGCACCGGAATAAAGTAATAGCGTTTGCAATACGCTATCGGATCGACGCGGGTGCCGTATCGCAATTCGCCAGGGGCTACCATCATAATGCGGACCGATTATTTTGATATCGCCACCCAGATTAACAATCCCATGACGAATGCCAGCACTCCAACATAACGATGCGGCACGATCAACGGCATATTCCTTGACGACACCGCCAAAATCAATTTCCATTCCAGGATTAGTAAATGTCAAAATAGGTCGCTGCCAGTTTAATTTGTGCCACCCAATTTTATCGATCAACACTTGAATGGTTTTCTGGGTGGGTATTGTTCCAGACCTAAAATCCCAGGCTCGGCGAAGAATTCCGGAAGTAATATCAAATAACCCATTACTTTGTTCATAGCAGGTAGCAGCATAATCCAATAGTCCGGCCGTTTCATCATCAACCGCGATGTGCCCACTTTGTGCCGCAATGCGGTTAATTTCAGACAAAAAACTGTCTACACGGTAGCGGGAATAACGCGCTTCCAAGCGATAAACATCGTCCATCGCCACTTTGGCAGCATGCTTCCCAATTTTTGCGCTGCTGGCATAAAGCTGGATCGAGCAAGGCGAACCCATCGCTTTAAAATCATGATGATAATAATTCAGATAGGCCACGACGTCTCATTAACGAGCAAAAGTATTTTCAGATTCAATAAAAACACTCACCAAAGTTAATCGCAGTTTATGGTAAGAATATTGAGAAGAGTAGTATCGCTAAAAATGATAACTCCAAGTTGCTGCCAATGCACCTTTACGCTCGAGTTGGAATCCCTTGAAATCATCTCGGATAGGCTGTATCCATTCAAAACCGAAACGATTACCGGCAAATCGACCGCTTGGAATGATGGCGTTCATCCCCAATCCAATATCCCAAAATTGTCCGCCATAATTAGCGGGGAAATCCATCGGTCCAATACGCGCATTAAGCGTATTAAAATCTCGATGTACTGTTCCTTGCAAGGTATAAATGCCACGCACTGAAGTGGTTAACCAACGAGTTAAATCATATCCCCCCCAGGTTGTCGCCTGAAAAATATCGCCTAGACGATAGCCTGATTTGTTTTCCGCTTCCATGCGCTTGGTACCACTGAATTGAGTCCCCCAAGACCAACGATTCTTCTCACCGACATAAGTCAAACTGGGCATAAAATCCCAAGTGCCGCTCCCTAATTGCATCCCGAAATGGATTAATCCACCATCAGCCTTAGCCATCCGTCGCAATTCTATATCTACTTTACCGGTCGGTGCACTTAATCCCAGATTCATGTGAACGCGATGACCGGGAATATCAATTAACTTCACTAATGATGAAAGATAAGTATCTCCAATAGCACCTGTTTCATGACCCGCTATACCTTGATGCTCATGCGTACCCGGAGCAGCAGGTGGAGCTCCAGCCAGTTTGCGCAGATTCATATCCATATCCATGAAGGTGGGCATCAACATCACATTCCACCATTTGGTCGGCGCATACATGATGTCGAGCATATGCATCCTCATGTTCATAAAGGTCGGCGTAAATCGACATGGCGTAGCATCACTGCATCCCTGATCAACAATCATCTGATCATTCACTTTATGTGAGCCATGCATCATGTCGCCATTCGTGCGTCCATACATAAACCGATAACCCACCATAAAATCTCCCGGTTTGTCCAGCATATGACCAAACATGATGCCCGCTGGTGGAGTTTTGTGCCGATGATGCATGGCTGAATGCTGATTATGAACAGAACTGCCAGCACCTGGCAATATAAAATCATTCCTCTCCATATCCAGTTTCAATGCTGCGTTGGCCACATAATAATCAAAATCCGCAAAGCTATTGCCACCACCGCCGCCTATTTTCATTACACTGGATCGTGTGTAGTATTCAAAACCGGCTTCAAGTTCTACTCCTTTAGCAAGTCTCCTGCTCAGTGTGGCACCTCCACTTAAGGCACCAAAACCCGCCAGACGATGGTCACTGGAAAAATGATCAGGTAATTTCCCTGCATCGAATGTATTCCTTTGAACAGTTTGCTGAGAAAATAGATAGGATTGATAAAAACTCGCAGCATCTTGAGAATAGTATCGAATCCGGGGTGTAAACGTCCATTCACTACCCAATGGTTGCACCCAATTGGCATCAAAAGTATTGGTATTAACCCCCCAGTCATCTAAAGTAAATTTATAATTTAAATGCAATGCTGCATCAAATGAATCAACATATTGAATATATTTGGTATTAAAAGCCAGTTGATTACGAATATTGGGACGCTGCTCAATTAGAGCACGAACATCACCTAAAATCGGCATAGTAAGACTATTATTCAGCGCGGTAGGGTCCACGAAAATAACAGACATTACTTTATAAGGATTTTCCATGAATCCGCTGCTATGCGTATAGCCAATACTGGCATCGATCAATGCGCTTTTAGTTAAAATTTGCGTTAGACCGATATTTGCCGTCCAATCTTGTCGATCACCTCGCAAAATTTCTGACCCACCTTTTCTTTCAATCTGTTGGGTATATGCAGTTTTAGTGATATAAGGTGAAGCATCATGATCCAGAATGGCATTGATACTACTACTTGTATAGCCTAAGCCAAATTTAACACTGGTCAGCTTTTGATTGAAATCTAACCGTCCACCGATATTGCCAAAACTGGATTTATAATCTCGCTCCATTGAGAATCCTCCTCCCACGTTTATGGCCGCCTCATTCCATTCCCGGCTTAACCCAAAATTACCTTGATTACGCGTTTCAGGGGATGCAGACGAAAGCACCATCACCGATCGACTATCGTGACCAATAACCTGCCCAGTTCTCGGATCTTGACGAAGAGGATTCAAATCATGATCGAGTAAAATAGTTCTATTAATGAGAGGAGAAGCGCCGACTACCGTCACACCTGACGGAGTATTCTGAAGGATAGGGTTGTTACTATTTGCAACCAAAGGGGAGATCGTAATCGGTGTTGCACCCGACCAGGTATCTTGCGTGTAGCTATAGGTAAATTTAGTGCGGTCTGTCAGTGAAAAAATACCCCTACCATGCAAAACATCGACACTAATAGGTTTTAAACTTTGAGGAGCACCATAAAGATTCCGCTCACCTTCTTCATATCGACTATATTGAAAACTAATCCGATCTTTATCTGAAGCATGTGCAGAAGTCAGTAATAAACCAGGTAGTACCAATGCAGCCGATGTAAGTGCCTGTAATGTTTTCTTTGGCCTGACAGACAATACTTCCTGATCAATCATTTGACAGTCATTATCCCGACGCTGGGACATACCATTCCATCACTAATTTTGCACACCTAAGCAAATTATCTTTCAATGAGATAACCAAACTCTAATAACATCCACACCCACCACCGCCTGCAGAAGATTTGTGGCTTGGCGCTGCTTCGCGACTGCTGTAATTATGTGATTGGATTTCACTTTGCAGAGGGTGTGGATCCAATATCATCTGAGGTTTCGCAAGATTACCTCGTTCCCAGGGAGCCACATTGACACAACCCGTCAAACTCACACTTATTAAAAGTATCAATTTGACCGTAGCATATTGAATTTTTCTTAAAATCATTAGGGTAGAGTTGCTACAAATCCCTATGGACTTTCCATCACAAGTTGAGTAATCAAAGCTCGTAGCTCTTCAGTTTCACCAGAACGGAATCCACGATGAATGTGACGAATATTTCCTTTTCGATCAATCAAATAGGATGTAGGCATCGCGATTACTTCAAACCCCTTGGCACATTGTTTGCTGGGATCCGCAACGATAGAAAAATCCACTGGGTGTTTAGCAAGAAACTCCTGCGCATCCGCGACTTTTTCATCCAAATTGATACCTATAACGTGTAGGCCCTGTGCTTTCAAATCATGCTCAAGCGCATTCAGGAAAGGGAAGGATTTTACGCACGGAGCACACCAAGATGCCCAGAAATCCATGTAAACAACTTTTCCTTTCAATCCCTGTAAATTATGTGCGGGTACACCCTCCAATGTAGTCAAAGTGCAAGCAGGAGAAATTTCATCAAGATGCTCTGCAACGGATAATGTCGTGTACAAACTCAACATTGGAATTATAAAAAACAAACACTTTATTTTCTTAATCATTTTACTAGTACCTGTGTTGATTAATAATGGATTAACCTTCAAATCCACTGCAAATCACTCAAATTGCCTAACATTAATATCGGTTCCGGTATGAACGCCGGTTGCTGTCTTACAATGATACTCGACGACAAATTGTCTTGCACCCACATCGGTTTTGTTCACCAACAATAAATAAACTCCACTTCCACCATGCAAGGTGATAAGTGGACTGGGTGATGCATCCCCTGACACGGTATCACTGATACTAACTGCCCTGTCATCCTTAATTAACTGCAAATTGACTAATAAATGTTCCACTGGAGCGGAATGATCGATGATATTGGCTTCTAGATTATCGGCCGGTCCATTACCATCGTCAAAACAGGTAATTTTCGCAAAACCGGTGAAATTTCTAACGGTACCCGTTGGATCCAATACGGCACCCCCTTCATGCGCTGCACTAAATTGCGCATAGCCTATAGTAGTCGCGAGAAAAATAACCATTAAGGTTTGATTTAATAATGTACGCATATCGATTATTCCTTAAGTTATGATTTAATAATCCATGTCATGGATAGAGTTTACCTTCTTATTCATTTGGTTAGTCACGAGAAATCAGCTTAATTTTTTCTGCGATCACACCATTGCAAGTAACAAGCGAACATTAGGCTAGTTTCATACATACATAACCTAAACCTACTGAGTAGAGCATATCTGCCAACCATCAATAATGACTCACATATCGCGATTTAATATTCACTAAAATATCTGATGCAATACAAAATAGCAATGTGACAAAATGTCGCAGCTTAAATAGCAATGGAATCTGATCAACCTACAATAGCTGATCAGATTCCATTGCTACACATGGTTCTATAAGAAAAATTCTAGTTCAATAAGTTACGGTAGAGGCCACACTTGCTGTCCATTATATTTTATGGGTATATCGCGATTAATCTGCGCGGCCGATGGTTTCACTTCAACGGCTACGCCGACACCTTCGCATGATGAAGGTAGTGGATTCGCCACAAGATCGCGCGTAATAATAAACGATGCTGGACCATCATCGGTAGTACTCACACGATCAAATGGAGTACCTAAGCTGTTATGGGTCCACAACTCGACAACACCTTCTCTACTGAAATCACTTACACTAGTAATTTCACAAATATCAACAATGGATATATAGATTTTCACGCTGCTGGCGCAAGATGTTGGTTCAATGCTAGCCGCAGTATATCGAAAAGGAAGCGCCACATTTAAATTGGCTGGCATCCCCTCTCCGCCACCTGCCCAGAACCCAACCACATTGCTGTTTGCATCGGTTTTTTCATCTTGTGCAGAAAACGAACGATCCAGAATCAATTGCGCATTATTTCCATAGCTTTTCAAGAAATCAGTCAGTGAACCGCTATGAGGTGCACCACCCACCAGAATTGTTGAACCCACACCTTCAGGAAAAACAACCGAAGTTCCAATGGTACGAGAGGTATCCGTGCAGGAATGACTAATCACAACATGGTTGATGCTACGTGTACCTTCAACTGCAGTGGGAATGTTCAGCCGGGTATGTGCCAGCACACTTTGCCCCAAACCCATTAGCCAAATACCAGCCAATGTGTATGTAAGTAATTTCATTGTGTTCATGTTTCTATTGCCCCTCCAGGAAATATTATAAAAATTATCGTGATAATAGCTGCTCATCATATTGATAGCATTTCGCCATTTATCACTGTTAATAATACGATCCGCGAGTGTCCTTTTTCTTGCAATAGAAAACAATGCGACAAAATGTCGCACCTATGATTTATAACCGGAATTTAACAATTTTAAATACAGGGTAACCCAGAAATCCAATTTTTCCCATTGCACAACGAACGTTCACACAGGAAAAAATAATCAAGCAATGCTTAAGTTAACCCCCTTTACCTTTTGCAAAGGCAAAGGGAAAGAGAAATTCAGAATTACTGCTGTTGTCTGGACACAACGCTCGTACCGGTATGTACCCCACCTGCAGTCTTACAGTGCATGGCCACATCGTAACTGTCAGTTCCTGCAACATTATGCAAAACAAATAAATTATATACACCGGCGCCCTGAGTAATTTTAATCAAAGGACCATAAACGGCATCGCTATCGGTTGTATCCGTACTGGATTGTGCGCACTTATTAACCGTGCAACTGGTTCCTTTCTGTACCAAAATACTGACTTTTGCAGTATTGGCCGTCATGTCTTTAACCATAGCTTCGAGATACGAAGGTGCTCCGTTACCGTCGTCGGAGCAAGTCACCTGATGAAATCTACAGACAGCAGCGGCTAAACCGGTAGTAAAACCACCGCCTTGGTTATGCGCTAAAACTGTTCCTGTCTGGCTCGCTAGCAATCCGCAAACAACTGCAGCAAGTGTATTTTTCAAAGTTGAGAATCTCATAATATGCTCCTTAAATTAATAAAATTGGATAAACCCGTAGAAATTAAATTGTGGCTACCAAAAACAGGGAATGTGATTTAAATATCGTCATTCTGAGTTTTGTTAGTGCTGTCCAATAAAGATTCGAGCTTTATGGCAGCCAATTCTCTAATAGCTGCTTCTTCTTCCTCGTTATTCTTTGCTTGCTCGAGTAAGGCAACGCTTCTTTCATCGGTACCTAAACTATCCACCGCCATCAATCGGACAGAAAGTTCGCTATCATGCATCGCTTGTTCCAGTATCAATGGCAGGTTCTCACAGTTTTGTTGTGCAATGGCATAAACAGCCTGCCCTCTCACATTCGAATCTTTGTCCAATACAGCGGTCTGTAGGATTTTCTGAACAATAGTAGGATCAATGGATCTTTTCACAGCCAATTGTGATAAAGCACTGATTCGTTCTTCGGAATTATCAGACGCGGCTAAATTGACCAGTTTTGCGATAAACTCCGGATCAGACTCTGGTTGCGCAGCACTATCAGCGCCAAAACAACTGATTTGGAAAGATTCCATGCTGTTAAAAACCACTTTAGTATCAGATCCGTTTGTCACGTTGTCCGCGAAAACAATATTGACGAATCCCATCGCAGCTAACAGCAAAATAATCCACAACATTTTCTGAGTTTGAAATTTCAACATAGTGACTCCTTATATAATAAGAATAGAAGATGTGCGAGAGCTCCCGTTCCACACTCACCTTCTATTTAAAAACAACTATCGTGCTCGCTATCCTTAAGGTTTTGGCCAGATTTGCTTACCATCAGTATTAACAATGGGCATATCACGATTTAACTGAGCAGCCGATGGAATCACTTCAACAGCAACTCCCGTACCGCCACAAGTCGGCGGTAGCGGATTGGTCTCCAGATTGCGTGTATAAGTCAATGTTGCGGGCGAATCGTAGCCATGCAAGCCAGGACCGTCATAATTTGACCCGACAGCCGGAGTCCACAGATTAACGATGCCTTCGGCAAAACCGGAAATGTTAGTGATCTTACAAATATCCGCAACGGCGACAACAACTTTTACACTCACGGCACAGGAGTCAGAATCAATCACAGCAGCACCGGCTCTGAATGGAACAAACACGTTATAATAATCTGGCATTTTTCCATCCCGCACCCAGAATCCAACTACATTGCCGTCGGCATCGGTTTTTTCATTCTCATGTTTAAAAACGTTGTAACTCAATATTTTCTGGTTCAGATTGCCCCAGTTCGACAAAAAATCTGTAACGACGTTGGTGCTTTGTACTCCATCGACCTTAACAATCGAATCAACTCCATCTGGAAATACTACTGATTGTGAGATCACATTGGTTCCCTCTCCACAGCCATGCGAGATAACCACATTATTGGCAACTCTCACTCCCTCCATAACCACGGGGATATCCAGACGTGTATGTGACAGTGCGCTATGTGAAGCTGCCAGCAACACAAATGCCAGAGCGGAATGAATGGGAAACCTAATTTGCTTAAAATTTGTCATGTTAATACTGCCCCTTTTTAAAATTGAATTATTTTTGTACAACTCTCGTTACTTTCTGAGATCAATCATTGCGCGCACCTCGACTGTTCAAAAAGAAACCGAGAATCATTTATTTCTCATACTCCTGGCGAGGTCATACCGGAAGTATTTGTCCTGAGAAATGAATTTTTCTCAGGGCGGATCTTATTTTCCAATGAGCGAGAAAACAATGCGGCAAAATGCCGCACACATTCACCTATTGATTGCAATTGAATCCATGCATTTTATAAGCAATTAATAAATATCAGCTTTATTACAATTCTGTCATGTTCTGCCCTCATGGATTTGTCGACACTGCGACAATTTGCCGCATTACCAACGCCGTTTTTCTTGCCTACAATCCCAGCCAACCAGTCAAAGTAAATGAAGATTTATTGGCATTTCGTAAAGATTGTATAGCTCGCCTTCTTCAATTTA
>JAMXAE010000035.1 GCA_024281695.1 Nitrosomonas sp.
ACATTCGGGGGCCGGATCTGGATTTCCAATTAGTGGACGGTGGTGCGGGGGTAGACATTCTGGCGTTAAGTCGCGGTGGCTTAAATCTGGATTTAACCCGTGTTCATGGCAAGATCCACGGTATCGAGACCATCCATTTGTTTGGTAAGGGAGGGGATAATACGTTGACTTTAACCGCGGCGGAGGTGCGTGCATTATCGGGTACCTCGAATACGTTACGAGTGAAGGGTGACGCGGGAGATCATATCGTGGGACTGAGTAGCGGTTGGACGGATGGCGGTTTCGATGGCGATGGAAATCACATCTATACTGAGGAAGGCGGCGGAACGGTGTTGTTGGTTGGCGTGAATGTGACAACGGATTTTGTATAGGAGAAAACACCGAGTAGCAGTCATTTCGAATGGTGCAAGCAATCTATCGGGCTGGTTAGTAGAAGACTTCTGACTATATTCGGGATGACACATAGGGTTCGGAAGTTTTTAAAATTTAGAACTTGAAAGCTTGCTGAAGGTATCCAGCAAGCTTTTTTTATTGTCGCGTCAGTGCCGGTACCGTATAGTCACGCGGCATTAAAATCCACATTTTCCCAGGCTGTTTCATTTTCCCCGCCTGAACGCCCGCTTCCTGGCCGAATCCCCAGAAAAAGTCGGCGCGAATTCCGCCTTTGATCGCACTGCCGACATCTTGCGCCACCATGAGTCGATTCAGCGGTTTGTGCGTATTAGGCCATGTAGTTGCGAGAAATACCGGCACTCCTTGTGGGATCGATTGTGGATCAATGGCAATACTTCTGCCCGCTGTCAGAGGCACGCCCATGGCACCAATGGGTCCTGATAAGTCGGATGGTAATTCACGAAAAAATACATAGCGTGCATTTTGTTGCAGCAGCTCGGGCAGTTTATTGGGATTTTTCTGTCCCCATTGCTTGATTCCCTGCATCGATGCGTTCTCCAGAGCCAATTCACCGCGTTGCACCAGTAGCTTGCCAATGGAATTATAGGGATGGCCGTTTTGATCGGCGAAGCCAATTTTTGCAACTTCGCCATTATCGAAAACGATTCGTCCCGAACCTTGCACATGCAGAAAGAATAACTCAATTTCGTCTTCTACCCATAAGAACTCATAGCCATTCAGTATTTTTGGGTTATTCATAATTTCTGCCCGGCTGTAATAAGGAACGACTTTGCGTCCATCCAGTCGGCCTTTTAGTCGCAGGTCTTTAAGCTCAGGGTATGATGGCCCTAAATCAATGGTCAGTAATTCATTGGGGGCCGCATAAATCGGGTGGCGATAACGCTGTGAAGGCTTGCGGCTTCCCTTGAGCAAAGGCTCATAGTAACCGGTGATTAATCCTTCTTCGCTGTTATCCATATTGATGATTTGATAGGGAGTAAAGTAGGTTTCAAAAAAATTTCTTAACGCTGCGTTATTCGGTTTCTGTAGCGAAATGGCTGTTTTACAGGTTTCTTTCCATAGCGATTGCTTGCTTAAAACAGTGCAACTTTTCAAGAAAGCTTGCCATGCCGGTAACAGATCGTCATTGGCCCAACCCGTTAATGCAGACCACTGCGCGCGTTTATGAATTGATTTGGTCGATGGTTTTTCAGGAGGCGGTGGCGTGACGGATTCCGCGGGCTGACTGGGCGCTGGGGTGGGGCTGATTGTTCCGGTGGAACAAGCATTCAACAATAGTAGTGCGGTCACTAAAATAAAACTTAATTGGTTTTTCATTAGAATATTGGTTAAAGTAACGGCTTATTTTCTAACTTTATAGCATCCTAAACTATGTGGTTACTTGCAATTGAAGCAGCTGTGGCGCTGGGTTTATTTATATTTATTATCTGGTGGACCATGTTTTCAGGTAAAAAGAAGGATGATGAAAACAAGGACTGATCGATAGCGCTTGCTGGGTTTGTCATTATATCGCTCAGTGTAAATATTGCCACATCAGCAGCAATCAAATCACACGGGATTCTCAATATCAATAAACTGGTGCTGGATACTGAATTGTTTTGCAATGCGATCGCCCAATGCTTGTACGCCATAGCGTTCGGTTGCGTGGTGTCCCGCCGCGATAAAGGCGACACCGGATTCACGAGCCACATGAACAGTTTGCTCGGAGATCTCACCGGTAATGAATACGTCGATACCTTCCTGGATGGCGGCTTCAAAATAGCTTTGAGCGGCACCGGTGCACCACGCAATCTGTTGGATAGTTTTGTCTGAATCGCCGATTATCATTGGCTTGCGTAATAAGGTACGTGAAATTTTCTTACCCAATGCGCCCAAGGTGGTGGCTTGCGGTAATTTTCCGTGAACTGCAATACCCTGATCGCTAAAGCGACCGGTTTCGATTAGTCCCAGTTTCTTTCCTAATATTGCATTATTACCGAACTCTGGATGAGCATCCAGCGGCAGATGATAAGCGAATAAATTAATTTCATGCTGCATTAGCAAAGCAAAGCAAGGCGACGACGCTTGATGCCGGTTATGCGAGTATCTTCGCCGCGCCAGAAATAACCATGATGGACGAGAATAGCATCTGCCTTGGCTGCTATAGCCGCTTCTACAAGATCTAGTGATGCGGTGACGCCACTAATCAGGGTATGAATGCGATGTCGCCCTTCCACTTGCAGGCCATTTGGGCAATAATCATGGAAGCGGGATATGTCCAGTAATTGATTTAGATGGTTTTCAAGTTCATCTCGATGCATTGATTTACCTTTCAGTTCATTGTACGACTCAATATTGCTATTGCCGTAACCATTTTATTTTTGGAGTAACGCTCTTTCATGTACAGACTTTGGTTGATTTTTGCACAAACTGCGACAGTATTGCTGGCTATTTTTTTTGTGGTCTCTACATTGCGGCCTGAATTATTACCCTGGAAACCAAGGGGGGAAATCGTGACGATCAAAGAGGCCGCACCTGTGGTTGACACGGAACGACCAGATAGCTACTCTAAAGCGGCCGAAATCGCCATGCCATCCGTGGTTAACATTTTTACCAGTAAAGAAATCAACGAGCCGCCTCATCCGTTGTTGAATGATCCCGTGTTTCAAAAATTTTTCGGTGAGCAGTTTGAGTCCAGACCCCGCCGTACATCGAGCCTGGGTTCGGGCGTTATCGTCAGTCCTAATGGTTATATATTGACGAATCATCATGTTGTGGAAGCAGCCGATGAAGTCGAAGTGGCGTTAGTGGATGGTAGAAAAGCCAAAGCGAGTATCATTGGCTCAGATCCGGAAACCGATCTGGCTGTTCTGAAAATAAAGTTAGGGGATTTGCCGACCATTACTTTGGGTCAGTCGCAACAAGTCAAAGTAGGAGATGTTGTGCTTGCGGTTGGCAATCCTTTTGGCGTCGGACAAAGTGTTACCATGGGTATTGTGGGTGCATTGAGCAGAAGCCAGGTTGGCATTAATACCTTTGAGGATTTTATTCAAACCGATGCAGCGATTAATCCAGGTAATTCTGGCGGTGCATTAACCGATACATCCGGTAATTTGATTGGCATTAATACAGCGATTTATTCCCGCAGTGGCGGTTCACTAGGTATCGGTTTTGCGATTCCTATTCATATTGCCAAGCAGATTATGGAGCAGATTATTCAATCCGGCGGTGTTATCCGTGGCTGGTTGGGTGTCAGTATGCAGGACATGACCGAAGAACTGGCAGAGTCATTTAATCTGGATAACTCGGTCGGTACTTTGATAGCCAGCGTACTGAGAGAGGGGCCAGCGGATAAGGCAGGGATTAAGCCGGGAGATATTCTTATTGCGGTGAATGGTAAGCCGGTCAAGAACTCATCGGAAATGCTCAATCTGGTTGCAGCTCTTCCTCCCGGAGAAACAGTGACCGTCACTGTGATACGTAATAAACAGGAGAAATCAATCCAAATAAAAGTAGGCGTGCGTCCTAAACAAAAATAGAAAAATCCAAGCCAGGGTATCTGGGATGGATACTTGAGATCACTGTAAAAGTATTGTTGGAAACATCACTCAAATATTATTTATGAAGAATCTACTACCGACCACCGGATTTGTATCCGTGATAGCTCACTGGTTTAGCGCTAATATTCTTGCGCTGGGACGTGAAATGCGGCTGTCTTATCTGCCACCGCTGATGGTTTATGTGGCAGCAGGCATTTCCGGTTTGACAGGAATTGTGGGCACATTTTACGTGAAGGAGAAACTCGGCCTGTCTGCTGAGTTTCTAGCCATGCTTGGATTCTGGATGATGCTGCCTTGGGCGCTAAAAATGCCATTGGGTCATTTGGTCGATCTGGTATGGCGCTGGAAGGGGCTACTGGTGTATCTGGGAGCCAGCCTGATCATGGTGAGCTTACTCATCATGATTGGATTGCTGGGGAATACCGAAGCCATGGCCGCCATGGCTTCGGTTGAAACTTGGTTTGTGCTTTCCGCTTTATTGGCCCCAATCGGTTATGTGTTACAGGATGTGGTGGCCGATGCCATGACGGTTGAAGCAGTCCCGCGAGTCGATGAGAACGGTCAGAAGTTGGATCCGGATAAGCGGAAATTGATGCATGTCACTATGCAGACTTTGGGGCGTGTGGCCATCATCGGTGGTGGTGTGCTGGTATCCATCGTCAATGTTTTTTTATTGCGTGATGCAGGTGCGTTACCGGAAGCTGAAAAAGAAGCCGTCTATTTATTCGTATATCAATTGGCGTTAATAATTCCCCTAGTTTCAATTTTTGGCGTGGTCTTCGCCGCTTGGTTGCAGCGACGTGACATGAAACGTTTTCTTGCGCAAGGTCATAGCCGGCAGGAAGCAGGTGTATTACTGGGTCTGCATTCAGAACCCCCATCCATTAACTGGTGGATTTTGGGGGGCGGACTTATATTTACTGTGCTGTCATTGGGCGTCGGTTTAAGCCGTATACCCGGCGGAGAGGAAATCATATTTGTTATTTCTATGGCCATTATCGTATTTCTGATGTGGCGATTAACCGCAGAGCTAGAGCCGGATGCCCGTAACGTATTGGTCGGTACAGCTATCATGATATTCGTATTCCGTGCGATTCCTGGGCCGGGTGCGGGTTCTACCTGGTGGATGATTGATACATTGGGCTTCGATCAGCAATTTCTCGCCATATTGTCTTTGGTTGGCGCCGTACTAACATTATTCGGCATGTTTATTTTCCGCCGCTTTATGGCGGAACGTTCGATTGCTTACATTATCGGCTTTCTTACCATCGTCGGTAGCTTCCTGTCGATGCCGATTATTGGTATGTATTTTGGCCTGCATGAGTGGACTGCTTCAGTAACGGGCGGTGTAGTTGATGCGCGTTTCATTGTGCTGATTGATACGGCACTGGAATCGCCCCTCGGTCAGATCGCTATGATTCCCATGCTGGCCTGGATTGCGAATTCTGCACCGGAGAAGCTCAAAGCCACCTTTTTTGCGGTGATGGCGTCTTTTACCAATTTGGCTCTATCGGCTTCGCAACTGGGGACTAAGTATCTTAATCAGATTTATGAAGTTAAGCGCGAAGTGAAAGATGCAGGGGGTCAAATCACAGTTCCGGCAGATTATAGTGAGTTGGGCCATTTATTGATTACGGTTACCATCATCGGTTTTGTATTGCCGCTGGTTACGATTCTGATCGTTAAGCAGTCGCGCTTCCGGAATGCCTGATTCATTTTGATTCCTAGAAAGTTTTACAGACCTTTTTTGTAATGGCTTGAAGGTTCATGAGTCAGCTAAATTAATTTATTCCGTATCCGATATAAAACTTTGCCTGTGTGCATAGAATCTATCTACACAGGTATTTTTTAATCTACAAAAACTGAAGTGTTTTTCATGTTCTGTGCATCAGTATTTGTTTTTGATAAAGGAGATATTATGCGGAAATTGATTCGAATGATGGTTAGTCTAGTAATCCTGTTGTCTGGCACTGCGTTTGCCGCTGTCAATATTAATACAGCTTCGCAATCCGAACTTGAATCTCTTCAAGGAATTGGTCCTGCCAAAGCTAAAGCAATCATTGAATATCGCGAAAAGAATGGTTCCTTTGTGTCCGTAGATGATTTGGGAAAGGTTGGTGGAATTGGTTCTGGAACTATCAAACAACTACGTGATGTAGTGACGGCTGAAGTTGAGAAAAGTGCAGAAGCTCCGGTTAAACAGGAATAATTCTTTGCAGTAAAAGTTTATTCAAACAAAACCCCTCTGAGAATTTTTTCAGAGGGGTTTTGTTTGAATGATTACAGGTTTCAATACGGGCAGCATGTGTGATAATGTGAGGCATATCTGTTATGAAGTCCGCATTTATGTATAAAACGATTGAAAACTTTGTTGGTAATACCCCTTTAGTAAAACTTAAGCATCTGCCTGGAACAACCAGTAATGTTATTCTTGCCAAGCTCGAGGGTAACAATCCTGCCGGTTCGGTAAAAGACCGACCCGCCTTATCAATGATTTCTCATGCGCAGAAGCGCGGAGAAATTAAGCCGGGCGATACCCTGATTGAAGCAACCAGTGGCAATACTGGCATCGCGCTGGCCATGGCCGCTGCGATCATGGGTTATCGTATGGTATTGATCATGCCGGAGAACTTGAGTATAGAACGGCGGCAATCGATGAGTGCATACGGCGCAAAAATTATACTCACGCCCAAAGCGGGAAGTATGGAGCATGCGCGTGATTTAGCAGAGAAGATGCAGAATGAAGGGCAAGGGATAATTCTTAATCAATTTGCTAATCCCGATAATCCTTTGGCGCATTATGAAGGAACCGCTCCTGAAATCTGGCGCGATACTCAAGGGAAGATCACACATTTTGTCAGTAGTATGGGAACTACCGGTACGATTATGGGTTGCGCAAGATTCTTTAAAGAACAGCAGTCAACGGTTAAAATTGTTGGTGTGCAGCCGGAAGAAGGTGCACAAATTCCAGGCATTCGCAAATGGTCCTCAGCGTACTTACCTAAAATCTATGATCCGAAACGAGTTGATGATTTATTGTATGTTTCTCAACAGGACGCTGAAGACTTGACGCGGCGTTTGGCGAGAGAAGAAGGGATTTTCGCAGGTATTTCATCAGGTGGTGCTTTGGCTGCGGCGCTTAGAATATCTACGCAAGTTGAAAATGCGGTCATTGTATTCATTGTGTGTGATCGAGGAGACCGCTATTTGTCTACCGGTGTTTTTCCTGCATGATGGGCTACAACTGAATCTTTGGAAACTATCTTTCCTAATGGTGTGTCATTAACGTAGTATTAGAAAATCAAATCTATGCTGGTTACCATTTGATTTTATTAAATGCTTTAATGCGAAACAAAAGGTATCGACTACAATTTAGGTATTCAACACGGAATGTTCAAAAATAACTTTTCACTTCCTGTTCGTGTTTATTATCAGGATACAGATGCGGGTGGGGTGGTATATCATTCAATACATCTTAACTTTATGGAACGAGCTCGCTATGAGTGGCTCAGGGAGTTGGGGTTTAATGTCAATTCATTGCTTGAAATGCATAAGGTGTTGTTTATGGTACGTTCTCTTGAGATTGAGTATTTTAAGCCAGCAGTATTGGATGATTTTCTGAATGTCACGGTAGCGGTAAAAGAGATGGGTAGGAGTCGCATTACGCTATTTCAGGAAATTTTATGTAGCCATGTCAAGTTAGTGAGTGCCACAATCCATGTGGTGTGTGTCGGTACAGAAACGCTTAAACCAGTCAGTATTCCTGTGCCATTACGAGAGAAAATTGGGAAGCCCGCATGAGTACAACAGTAACACAAGATATGTCACTTCTTCACTTGATCAGTAGTGCCAGCTTGCCGGTACAACTGGTGATGCTGATTTTAATACTGGTTTCGCTTTTGTCCTGGTGGTTTATTTTCCGTAAGTTGTTTGTTATTCGCAATGAGATAAAGAAAACGGACGAGTTTGAGGATATTTTCTGGCGTGGGGCCGATTTGAATGCGTTGTACCAACGTACTACCAACTCGCGCTATGCTTCAGGCAGTATGGAGCGTATCTTTGCTGCCGGTTTTGGTGAATTTAATAAGCATCCATTAGGATCTGATCTTGAAGCTGTGATGGAAAGTACCCGTAGAGCCATGCGTGCTACTTATCAGAGAGAAATGGATCATCTGGAATCACATTTGTCGTTTCTAGCAACTGTCGGGTCGGTTAGTCCCTATATAGGGCTATTGGGTACCGTATGGGGAATTATGAATTCGTTTCGTAGCTTATCCAGTGTTACACAAGCAACTATTGCGCATGTTGCACCAGGGATTGCGGAAGCTTTAATTGCAACTGCAATGGGATTGTTTGCGGCAATTCCTGCAGTGGTTGCCTATAATCGTTATGCCAGTGGTACCGATCAGCTGGCGACGCGGTTTGAGAGCTTTATGGAAGAATTATCCAACGTATTGCAGCGCCGAGCCGCCGAATAAACTGACCTGAGAGGATCTTATGGCCCGTCGTGCCAAGCATCGATTAATGAATGACATTAATGTGGTTCCGTATATTGATGTCATGCTGGTATTGTTAATTATTTTTATGATTACAGCGCCTATGATTAACCATGGGCAAATTGAGTTACCTCAGATTGGCAAGTCGTTGGCAACGCCGGCTATGCCGCTGGAAGTAATTATTAAAGCTGATGCCAGTTTGACTTTGCGGGATCGTGCCAAATCAGCGGTAGAACAGAAGATGGATAGAAATCAGTTGATTGAGGCGATTAAGCAAAAGCAAACTCAAAATCCTGAGCAACCCGTAGTGATTGCAGCTGATAAAAATGTGCGTTACGAAGAAGTCATCAAAGTAATGGATATTCTGCAGCAGAATCAAGTACAGAAAGTGGGTTTGTTGGCACAACAAAAATGAACGATTTGTAATGAGTGCGAGTGCCTTACGTAATTTATCCTATTCCGAACCTAGAATATTATTGGCTGGTGTACTGGCTCTACTGGTTCATCTCGTTTTCGTTGCTATCATGATTTTTGGTTTGGACTGGAAGGACCATCCACCAGAAGGCATGGTTGTAGATATATGGACGGAATTGCCCAAGCCTACCCAGGAACCAGTAAAAACTCAGATACCTGCAAAGCAACCTAAACCTATTCCCGAGCCTATTAAGCCGAAGCCGGAGCCCGAACCGGAACCGGAACCGCCTAAGCCAGAGTCGCCCAAACCAGAACCACCCAAATCGGAGCCGAGTAAATCTGTGCCGCAGAAAGCGGTTGTGGAACCGCCTGTCAAAAAACCAGATATTGCGCTGAAGCAGAAGCCTGAGCCAACTAAAGAGACTAAGCCAGATCCAGAAGAACAAAAGAAGAAAGAACAAGAAAAATTAAAAGAATTGGAAAAGAAAAAGGAATTAGAAAAAAAGAAAGAACTCGAGAAGCAAAAAGAATTAGAAAAGCAGAAAGAGTTGGAAAAACAGAAAGAAATAGAGAAGAAGAAAGAGCTAGAAAAACAGAAAGAACTGCAAAAGCAGAAAGAAAAAGAGCAGGCGGCTCAACGCCAGCGTGAACAAGAAGCGAAATCACAGCGGGAAGCTGAAGCGCGCCGCGCTGCACAGCAGGCAGCTGCAAAGAATCTCGTAACAAATGAAGTTTCGAAATATAAAGCCCTGATTCTTGCCAAAATAAGAAGCAGAATCGTAATGCCACCTGATCTGCCAGGTAATCCGGTGGCTGAATTCAGTGTTACGTTACTGCCAGGGGGAGATATTTTGGATGTCAGATTAAGCAAGAGTAGTGGTCATGCAGCTTTTGATAGTGCCGTCGAGCGCGCTATCTTTTTATCAAAACCATTACCATTACCTCCTGATCCTGCTTTATTTAATGAATTTCGTAACTTGAATATTACCGTGCATTACCGTGAATGATTGTTATAATCAGCGGGAAATTTTTTGTTTTTAACCTTTTAATACTTATGTCCATTCATTGGTACAAAAATACTTATAGTGAAATAATCCTTCTTTTCTGGTTGATCAGCGCTCCCTTGCAAGCTCAACTGAATATCGAGATTTTTGGTGGCGGAGCATCACGCATTCCCATTGCTATTGTTCCTTTCGCAGATGAAAATCAGTTGCAACAAAGCATCACTACAGTTATCGGCGCTGATCTTCAGAGAACGGGCTTATTTAAATTAGTGGATCCTTCTGGATTATCTCCACATGCGCCTGTGGAAGTTGTGTATTCGGATTGGGCTAATCGCGGCGCGAACGCTCTGGTAATAGGTCGTGTGGTGGCCTTATCCAGCGGCCAGGTGGAAATTCAGTTTCGCTTGATGGATGTTGCTAAGAAATCGCAATTAACGGGCTTGGCCATCACTGTGCCGACGACGCAATTGCGCGCTGCAGCACATCGTATTGCGGATGTTATTTATGAAGCGCTGACAGGTGATGTGGGTGTGTTTAGTACGCGTATTGCTTACGTGATAAAACGCGGTAATAAATATGCATTGCAAGTTGCGGATGCGGATGGTTATAACGCTCAATCCATCATTGAATATACTGAACCCATCATTTCTCCTGCTTGGTCACCGGATGGTACTCAACTGGCTTATGTTTCATTTGAAAATAAAAAACCGATTGTTTATGTGCAAACATTAACGACGCGTGAGCGCAGGGCGGTTGCTAACTTTAAAGGAAGCAATAGTGCCCCAGCCTGGTCTCCTGACGGTAAAAAACTAGCTGTTGTGTTAACTGGGCAAGGCGGATCGCAAATATTTCTGATTAATGCTGATGGGAGTGGCTTGCAAAGACTGAGTAGAAGTTCCGGAATTGATACAGAACCAAATTTTTCTCCCGATGGCCGCTCTATCATATTTACTTCCGATCGCGGAGGTAGTCCTCAAATTTATCGAATGCCAATCACTAGTGCTGAGAGCAGTAATGCTGAGCGCCTGACTTTTGAAGGTAGTTACAATGTCAGTCCAGATTTTAGTCAAGATGGAAAAAGCTTTACATTTATCCACAGAAACAATAATCAATTTAACATCGCCGTTCAGGAAATTGGTTCACGCCAGGTGCAGATATTGACCAATTCCAAATTCGATGAATCTCCTAGTTTTGCACCCAATGGTAAAATGATCTTATACGCAACGGAGATTGATGGGCGTGGTATATTATCCGCTGTTTCCAGGGATGGACAGACAAGGCAGCATCTCTCAGTACAAACAGGCGATATCAGAGAGCCTGCATGGGGTCCTTTGCCAAAATGGAAGTAAGGTTTAGTTTTTTAATTTAAAGGAGTTAATCAATGAGGAAATTATTAGGTATTTCGCTGATTGTTCTGTTATCAGCTTGCGCCAGCCAAACTACGCAACCTGAAGTTGAAGATCTGACAGCGGGTGCGGGCGCAGGGAGTGGTTTAGGAGGTAGTGATTTGATGGGTTCTGGTTCTGGTAGACCGAGTTACTTTAGTCAATTACAGGACCCCAATAGCATCTTGTCAAAACGTAGTGTTTTTTATGACTATGATAGCTATACCGTTAAAGGTGAGTACCGAGAGCTGGTGCTGTCTCATGCGAGATTCTTGCGCGACAATGCAAGTGCCAGCGTGATTTTGCAAGGCAATACTGATGATCGTGGTAGCCGTGAATACAATCTTGCTTTGGGTCAGCGTCGTGCTGATAGCGTAAAAAATATGATGACTTTGTCTGGTGCGCGGGATGAGCAAATTGAGTCTGTAAGTTTAGGTGAAGAAAAGCCCCGCGCTCTGGGACAAGGTGAGTCGACCTGGAGTCAGAATCGTCGTACAGATATTATTTATCGAGGTGAATAAACATGTTGATACGCGTTTTCTTTCTATTACTATTAATGAGTTGTAATGTCAGTTATGCGGCGCTGTTTGGTGATGATCAGGCACGCGAACAGATTAGCGCATTACGTAAACAAATAGGTGAAATGGAAGCGCGTATTGCCAAGATGGAGCAATCATTAAATAGCCAAGCGTTGCTTGAGCTATATGCAAAAGTTGAAACGCTCGAGCTCGAATTGGGAAAATTGAATGGGCAAATAGAAATGCTGAGTAACGATAACTCTTTGTTGCAAAAAAGACAAAGGGATTTCTATATTGACTTGGACAATCGATTGCGTCAGATTGAGCAACCTGATAAGCGAGCTCCTTCTTCTCCAGCAGAACCTAAAGGTTCGCCTCATAGCATGACACCACCTTCCCTCAAAGAAACGGCAGCAACTGCTGCCGTAATGCCAGAATCTGTATCGAGTGAAGAATCAGTCGTTTCGATGCAACATGATGCATCGGTATCACTATCTGCAAATGAATTGGTGCCGCCTAGTCCGATAGAGAATGATGCTTATAAAGACGCCTATAATTTATTTAAGAATGGAGACTATGCCAGTGCTATAGGACAGTTTGAAAGCTTTCTAGAGAGCTACCCTCAATCTAATCTGGCGCCCGGCGCCGCTTACTGGATTGGCAATGCACGCTATGCACTACGTGATTATCAGTTGGCGATTGACGCACAGAGAAGGTTGATTAATAAATACCCCGATAGTCTTAAAGCACCGGATGCCTATCTCAATATTGCTAGTAGCCAGTATGAAATGGGCGATAACAAGGCAAGTAAACGTACTCTAGAAAATTTGTTGGCAAAATATCCGAATAGTGAAGCCGCAAAGAAAGCCAAGCAACGCTTGACTAATATCAAATAGACTCCTCATTTGAACAAATAGTCGACCAATTGTTGTTTTCTGCATTACCTTCAAAGTAATATAATCTGCTTCTTTCTTTTCCTCTAGGCGATCAATCATTATGCAAGCGTTAGAGACAACAACCTTGCGTATCAGTGAAATTTTCTATTCGTTACAAGGTGAAACCAGCCGGGTTGGCTTGCCGACGGTTTTTGTGCGTTTAACCGGTTGCCCATTGCGCTGCGGTTACTGTGATACCGCTTATGCTTTTGCCGGAGGAGAGAATCTGTCGATAGCAGAAATCCTGAACCAGATGGCTTGCTATCAAACGAATTATGTGACCGTGACTGGGGGCGAGCCTTTGGCGCAGAAAGCTTGTTTGGATTTGTTAACTGCATTATGCGATGCCCAGTATTCCGTATCACTCGAAACCAGCGGTGCATTGGATTTATCCAAAGTAGATGCGCGTGTATCCAAAGTTATGGATATCAAAACTCCGGGCTCCGGTGAAGTGGCTAAAAATAACTGGTCGAATCTTGCTTACCTGAAACAACATGACGAAATCAAGTTTGTACTGTGCGATCAAGCAGATTATCAATGGGCTTGCGAAATCATACATACCAGGCAATTACAGCAAATATGCCCAGTCCTGCTTTCACCCGTTTATGGCAGCTTGGATCCCGCGACACTGGCAGCCTGGATATTGCGCGACAGATTGCCGGTAAGGATGCAGATTCAGATGCATAAACTATTGTGGGGAGAGGGACGGGGACGTTGAAGTTTGTAAAGTTGATTAGCGCATGAAAAAAGCAGTGGTATTGTTATCCGGCGGATTAGATTCTGCAACTACGCTGGCGATAGCCCGGAACAGACAATTCGAGTGTTATACCTTGTGTGTCGATTATGGCCAGCGGCATCGATCAGAATTAGAAGCTGCACAGAAAGTCGCTCAAGCTTTAGGTTCTCACACCCATCAGGTTATAAAACTCGATCTGACAACATTCGGTGGATCAGCGCTCACAGACCATTCAATTGAAATTCCAACTTCTGGAGAGAATACAAATATTCCCGCTACTTATGTACCCGCCAGAAATACCATTATGCTGTCGCTGGCGTTGGCATGGGCAGAAACGCTGGATAGTCAGGACATCTTCGTCGGTGTGAATGCAGTCGATTATTCCGGCTACCCGGACTGCCGCTCGGAATACATTACGGCTTTTGAAAATATGGCAAATCTGGCAACCAAAGCAGCCATTGAAGGCAAAGAACTGATCATTCATGCACCGCTCATGCATTTGACCAAGAAAGAAATTATCCAGGAAGGAATTGCTCTGGGTGTTGATTACAGTTTAACCGTTTCCTGCTATCAGGCGGATGAGCTGGGAAGGGCTTGTGGCGTTTGTGATTCTTGTCGGATTCGGCGTGCTGGATTTACTGCGGCAGGCACGGTCGATCCAACACGTTTTTGATTACCCCATAAATTTTTACAAATGATCTGAAGTCATTTAGGCGTATCAAATTGCTATTTCTTCTGAGGATTGTTTTTACTACTTTGCTCGCGCATTTTCTTATCGAGTTTTTTCATTTGCTCAGGTGTTAATACAGCCTGTAAGTTTGTACGTGTTATCTCTTGGATTTGCTGTAATTTCTTTCGTTCTTCATTGAATACCGCTTCAACTTTCTTCTTCTCATTATCGAGTATGGCTTCGACTTTGGATTTCTGCGTATCATTCAACCCAAGCTCTTTACTGATTCGATTGATAATTTCCTTGCTATCTGGAGTTGCGTTCTGCTTCTGAGCCATTGCTACAACTGGAGAAATAAAAATATATAAAATCAGAAGCGTCATACTGATGGTTTTTTTTCGCACGATGGTCTCCGAAAGTTTATAAGTAAACTGCATTATTGATGGAATGCGCTGATTACGTTTTTCGATAAGTTGAGGGAGAACGATGAGGTGTTAATTACGTTTATGGCAAATCTAAACCATGAACGTAATTAACTTGCTCAGAATCTATTTTAGAAAAGTCCTGAAATGGAACGTGCAAGACCATTGGTGAGTTCGACAGCAGCTTCTTCGTACTGCAGGTTTGCCTTGTTCGCGGTGCTGACTACGCGAGTACGATATTTATTCATTTCGCTGACTTTTGTGGAAGATTGTCTTCTTGCACCCCCCACACCTTGCTTAGCATCTTGTTGCCGGTCTTCCCGAACAATGACGCCTTCCTCGGCGCGTTCTGCTATTTCAACATCGGTAATTGCCATAAACGTGACATCTTTGACCGAGGCATCCGCAATTGTGCTGACGATACCGAAAGCCGCCGCACCGGCCAATCCGCCAATCCCGGCGCCGCTCCAGCCATCGATTGCTGCACCAGTGGCTGCCCCCACACCAGCACCCAATGCAGCACTTCCCATACCACCATACCCGGCTCTCAAAGCAGCTTCTGCAGCAGTAGGACTGGCCTTGTCAACACTTAAGATATTAGCCTGTAGCCAATAATGTGCTTCTTTGGGATTGTTGGTTATGCGGTAACCTCTGCCTTCCAATGCTCTGGCAACTGTAGGTGCGATATCAAAATTGGTTTTGTCGGAGGTATTGCGAATATTTAAGTAAATAACTCTTTGGCTCGGTTCAATTGGGTCCAGAAAAATGGAGTCACTCATTTTGGTTTGAACATCTAGATCTTTCTTGGCAATGGATGTATGAACTGCCGCACACCCACTTATAATCAAAGAAAACAGCATGATTCCTGTCAGTGTCCAAGTATTCTTTCTGGTAAAGCCCCTCATTTCACCTCCCTTTTTTGTAGTAATTAAATGAAAAAACTCTTTTATTTAGGATCAACGCAAATTGTCCATCAGTTCAATCTCAATTAGCGAATTTACCATTCATGGCTTATACCAGAATTACATTCATTTCGGTTCAGAAAACTACCAACCGGAATAATAAGGAAGATAGTTATTCGCGCCATATAAGCCGCCATAATACGGGCGAGCGTAGCCTCCGAAATAACTACCATAGCCAAAGTTGTTTTGTCCTAAAATACAACCCAAACCAAAACAACCTGGTGCATAGCTTTGCGTTTTAGTCGGCGTGCCTCTTTGTGTTGCTTCTTTGAGAGCAGATGTTAATGCGGCATCAGTTGGCACACTGAAACGCTTGTTGATGGTTTCTGCATTAAATTGGTTTTGAATTTCGCTTAAATCTTGAGTAGCAACTGCATTATTCGTGAAGAGCATTAGTGCAACAGCATAAAAAATCAAAGTAGCTTGTAACGTACGCATTGAACACCTCCTGAACACAGATGAGTGAATTAATATTATCAAATAAAGAGTTATCTGTCGTATGTTTTTTGAAACTTCTTAAAGATATCTCGTGAATCTAACAATAAGAAAAACTTTACCAACTAACTGAGAAGGATTGTAAAAGATCAGATTAGTTCTTGTAGTCTCGTAGTTATGTGTAAAAGCTTAGATTGAAAGTCGATATCTACGAAATGACCGTTCCGGCCAATTGCAGACATCAGTATTGTTTGAAGAAACCAAATATTTTTAGCATTAAACTCGATCATCTGGCATCATCTTGCTGTCACTATTGCAATCAATGACTTAATTGTTTTATTAAACTCTGGACTGTAGTGATTACTCAAGCAATTTAACTTCATAACTCGATCGGATTTCTAGCTAATGAAAATTCCTTTCCCTGACGAACGCCAGGAAATACTAGTTGCTCGCCGCAACAAGAAAATGGCTCTTTCACCTCATGCTTATATGCGTGGCAACACTACCAACTATTATGAATGGTTGCACAGTCAGCATGGCCATTCCCTTCCACATGGCCCGGCCATCTGGATTTGCGGCGATTGCCATCTTGGCAACCTTGGGCCGTTAGCCGACACTGAGGGAAAGGTCGACGTGAAAATACGTGACTTTGATCAGACGGTTATTGGTAATCCTGCACATGATCTCTTACGGCTTGGCCTGTCACTAGCCACAGCTGCAAGGGACTCAAACCTGCCAGGTGTAGTCACCGCACATATGCTAGAACACTTGATGGAGAGTTATGAACAAGCCCTCGACACAGACGAAGAGGGAATTTCCATGCAAAAACCTAATTTGGTCAAGATAGTTATTCGCAATGCACTTAAGCGAACATGGAAAAAGCTGGCTAAGGAACGCATTGTAAATACCCAGTCGATAATTCCGCATGGAAAGAGCTTCTGGCCGCTGTCAAAATCCGAGAAAACTAGTATTACGCAGTTATTTGGAAAGCAGGAAATGTTAGAGTTGGTCACCAAACTGAAGTCCCGCGATGCTGATGCTAAAATTAAAGTTTTAGATGCTGCTTATTGGGTGAAAGGTTGTAGTTCATTGGGATTGTTACGTTACGCAGTGTTACTGAGCGTAGATGGAGACGACTATTGTATTTTTGATATAAAAGAGGCTGTACATGCTATCGCTCCACGTTATCAGCACGTAAGTATGCCACGCGATAATGCAGGCCGTGTGGTTGAAGGTGCAAACCAAATGACGCCGGCCTTAGGCGAACGCATGATCGCAGAGCGTTTTCTAGACCATAGTGTATTTATTCGAGAGCTATTACCGCAGGATCTCAAGCTAGAGCTCGATCAAATGAGCGTAGAGGAGGCGATTCGTATGTCGAGTTATGTAGCCTACGTTGTTGGCTGTGCACATGCCAAACAAATGGATGATGGGACCCGTAAAAGCTGGCGCAGTGAACTGAAGCTCAACCGAAGTAAGTCACTCGACACGCCTGCTTGGTTATGGAAAAGTATTGTGCAGTTACTGGCCAGACACGAGGCAGGCTATTTGGAGCATTGCCGTAAATATGCATTACGATTGGATGGCTACTGATAAATTCAGCAAGTGCGTACCAATAAATACTCAAAATTCCATTATTAGCGCATCTTGTAAGGTGTTTGTGGCTTTAGCAAGATAATTCTTCCGTAAAATAGAACAGACTAAGGTCTTGAGTATTGGGTGTATAGTCCTTTATGGTTAGTTTTCTTATGTTATTTTGTTTCGAAGGTATTCATTCTGAATGTCCGCAATGGATCGAATTCAGTCAATAAATGTCAGGTTCAATCCAGGTTAATTTTTGAAACTGTTAGATCAAGTTTGAATCAATAGACGTTATGTTTTTAATGCGCTCGATATCAGTCTTCGCTCAATACGAACTCCCAGTTTTTTCACTCCACGAATAATCCCCAGCTTTGCGACACTGACCTTAACCCATGGCGATTGAAATTCTGTCAGTATGGTTTGCGCGATATGCTCGGCCAGCGCTTCTAGTAAGGAAAAGTGTCTGTTGGCCAGAATCTCGTTAATTCTTTCAATGATCAACGCATAATCCAGCGCATCTTCGATGTTATCCGATTGGCATGCACGACTGGTGGGGAGTGCGATTTCCAGATCCAACTGAATCGTTTGCGGAACCACGCGTTCCCAAGGGTAAATGCCGATCAAAGTTTTGGCTTTAAAGTCATGCAGAAAAATAATATCCATTGGTGATTAAGCGCTAAAATGTGCGGGTTATTCGGGAGCTTCCGGAGGTCTTTCGGGTGTGAACGATACGGGATTCTATTCTATTTTGTTCGGGTGGTGCGAATACTCATGACGATATTGGTTTTTGCTCTGTTGGCCTATTTGCTGGGGTCGGTTTCCTTTGCGGTGGTGTCGAGCTGGATTTTTAAATTACCGGATCCGCGTACCTATGGCTCAAAGAATCCGGGAGCGACCAATGTTTTGCGCAGTGGAAAGAAGGCTGCGGCGGTTTTGACATTATTGGGTGATGCCGGCAAAGGCTGGTTGGTGGTGGCGTTGACGCAACATTATGCTCCACTTTGGAATCTTGGGGATGCAGGGGTTGCTGTAGCCGCATTGGCAGTATTTCTTGGACATGTTTTCCCGGTATTTTTGCGTTTCCAGGGTGGCAAAGGTGTAGCGACCGCGGTGGGGGTTTTGCTCGGTTTGAATGTGTGGTTGGGGTTGATGGCGATAGCGACTTGGTTAGTGGCGGCCATGATTTGGCGCATCTCCTCGCTGTCTGCTTTGATTGCAGCCGGGCTTGCGCCGATTTATGCCGTGAGTATGCTGGGTTTTGAAACGGATGCGCTGGCAGTCTTGCTGATGTCGTTTGTGCTAATTTGGCGTCATCAATCGAATATTGTTAATCTGCTGGCGGGCAAGGAAGGACGCATCGGCGAGAAAAAATCTCCCGGTTCCTGATCAATCATCCGGTTTTTCAAGCATTTCCAAATTCCAGCGTGCATTGACGGTAAAACTGCTTGCCGGTGGCCAGGTTCTATCAGGCGAAGCTTGTAATCGCATTGCGCCAGCAAAGGCAATCATTGCGCCATTGTCGGTGCAAAATTCAAGCTTCGGATAAAAAACGGTCGCACCTTTTGCAGAGGCTTTGCTGCTGAGATTCTGACGTAATTGATCGTTGGCACCCACACCTCCGGCGACAACTAGCTGTGTAAGACCAGTCCGTGATAAAGCGGTCAGTGATTTTTCTGTCAATACTTCCACAATCGCTTCTTGAAAAGCCAAAGCAATGTCCGCACTGGTTTGTTGCGTGATTTCCTGTTTGTTGATCAGGGTGAGCACCGCAGTTTTTAACCCGCTAAAACTGAAATTAAGATCTCCGCTATTGAGCATCGGCCGCGGAAGCTTGAATCGCCCTGCCTGGCCTTGCCGGGCCAGTTTTGATAAGGCAGCTCCGCCCGGATAACCCAATCCGAGTAATTTTGCAGTTTTGTCAAAAGCTTCACCCGCTGCATCATCAGCCGTTTCACCCAACAATTTATAGTGTCCGACTGCGTCAACTTGCATTAATTGCGTATGACCTCCCGATACCAGCAGCGCGATAAACGGAAAGCTCGGTGCCGGTGTGGATAATAGCGGCGATAACAGATGTCCTTCCAGATGGTGGATGCCCAGGGCAGGAATTTTTAGTGCAAAACTCAGTGCAGCACCAATACTGGCGCCGACTAAAAGCGCGCCAGCCAAACCAGGCCCTTGGGTATAGGCGATAGCATTGATCTCGTGCAATTCACACTTGGCTGCAAGCAACGTTTGGTTGATTAGGGGCAGTACACGCCGGATATGATCGCGCGATGCAAGCTCAGGCACCACACCGCCATATTCACTGTGCATTTCTATTTGGGAATAGAGCGTATGGCTCAGTAGACCGCGTTTTGTGTCGAAGAGCGCGATTCCGGTTTCATCGCAAGAAGTTTCAATGCCTAGAACTAGCATCGGAGAAAATGCCGGAATGGCTTAGTGTTTTCCAATCCGGTAATAAATTTGCGAGAAGCTTGTTGAAGAAAAATATTCAAGTTGGATCTATTCTGAGCGGTTATAAAATGATTCGCTGTTATTCTAACATTGCTGCACTCAATCAGATTGATTACAGGATGAATTGAAAAACCTGAGCTGTATAGAAAATCAGGTCTGTGCTAAAGTTCGGCTTTCGGCATTAAAGCATAGGGAATGAAAGTATGGATTATAGTTACGAATCTGAGCACACAAAATTTATGCGTGAATTTCTGGAAAAGAATCCGCATATGCAAGAAAAGCGGCTGGCCGCAAGAAGTATGTGGTGGGATAAAAATCAGAATAGAGAAGAAAACAAGGAATTTAAAGAATCGTCAGTTCCCATGAAGCCCTATGTTTATTTCAATGGATAGCATTTTGTAAAGAGCAGATTGCCCCTGCGGGGTTGCTCTGATTTCTTTCAGGAGTGTTTGTTATGAAGATATTGATTATGTTGTTAGCCGTATTCTTCATAGCGGCATGTGCAAATTTATCCGGCTCAAAAGAAAAAGCTCAGCTTTTTGAAGAAAAGTTTGTGGGTGAGCATTCCTTTCTTGCGAGTTGTGTGGCTAATAAACTGCAATCCGATGGCAGGTCATTTATGCGTGCTCTGCAAATCAGAAACCGGCAATATCCAGACATGCAAGCATCGGAGATTCATGCGTACGATACAAGGTATCTGCATAACGCTTATTCGACTTACGCGCCATCGAATCCCGATGCGATTCTCATCTATGGCAATCCGGCCCCGGAAATCTTATCAGCCGCGCAACGCAGTGAAAATGACAAATCTGTTTATGCATTTGCCCTGTTGCTACAAAAGATTGATGACACAACGGTCAACGCGTCCCTGAAAGGGGATTCATTCATGGGTAATATCGCCTGGAAAATCCTGCAAGCGTGTGTAACTTCAGCAGCCAAGACCTTGGTTCCGTAACCAGAACCTGTCAGTTGTTATTCCCGGATTTGGCCAGCAGCACATCCAATGTACGTGCGCTTAAAATGCGCTTGAGAATGCCAAAAAGATAAGTGGGAAATG
>JAMXAE010000036.1 GCA_024281695.1 Nitrosomonas sp.
TAGGCAGCTTGCACTTTTCTAACTTCCCACATCTCACAGCTCTGATACCTCGCCCCTTGGGGCGGGGGCGTTCATTAGGGTATCTTGCGGGATGAATATCCCGGTTTGTCGGAATAAGTTGACAGCTAGTTTCAGTAATTAAACTTCAGTGATGATTATTTGCAATTTCTGAAACAATAAGCGGAAGCTCTTGGGTGCTTTCTCCGCTGCTTTTTCCTTATGTGCGTTGCGGATTAATAATCGCAGGTGCTGCAAGTCGGCGGCAGGATATTTTTGCGCAAACTCGGTGAGCGCATTTTCATCGGCCAGGAGCCGTTCACGCCAGCGTTCAAGTTGGTGCAGTCGGGCTGTGTGTTGGAGCGATACCTGTTGCCAGGAATCAAGTTTTTCCTGAATCGGTAACACATCGATGTTGCGCATGAGTTTACCAATATATTGCATTTGCCGACGGCGTGCACCGTGTCTAGTCATTGGGCGGGCAAGATTGATCGCATCAATTAAAATTTCCGGCAAATCGAATTGGATCAGTTTTTTTTGATCCAGCTCTACCAGTTGTTCGCCGATTGCTTGCAAAGCATGCATATCTTTCTTACGTCGGGTTTTGCTCGGTGCATCATCCTGTTTGATATCGTTTTCTGGGTTGTTTTGCACGGTAACCTATGTAATGCAGTGTCAAGAAGCTGCTATCATAGCGCTTTCAATGCATGTTATTCCATGTGATTTGTTTTTTACGACTGAAAACTTCTTTTTTCTTAAATTCCAGATTAAATTCTTTGCCGGCTAGTTATTTATGAACAATTTACCTGTTTCTGATTCGCGATTTTCTTATCCATTTAGCACATTGCAGCAAATTGCCCGTGATATTCTGGCATATGCCAAGCAAGGAGGCGCCACTGCTTGTGAAACCAATGTTTCCGATGGTTTTGGTCAAACGGTGACCGTGCGGCAGAGTGCTGTTGAAACGATTGAATATAATCGTGACAAAGGACTTTCAGTAACTGTATACATGGGACAAAAGCGTGGCAATGCGAGTACCTCCGATTTCTCACCACAAGCCATTAGTGATACTGTTGCTGCTGCTTTATCGATTGCGCGCTATACCGCTGACGATGATTGTGCCGGATTAGCGGATGCAGAATTATTGGCGCAGAATTATCCGCAATTGGCTTTGTACTATCCGTGGGAGATATCGGTTGAGGAAGTCATTGAATTGGCGAAGCAATGCGAACAAGCGGCCTATGCAGTCGATAAACGCATTACTAATTCAGAGGGTGCTACTGTTTCAGTCAGCGAATCCCAGTTTGTCTACGCAAACAGCCTGGGATTTATGGGTGGGTATCCGCTCTCACGTCATAGTATCAGTTGTGCCATGATTGCTGAGCAAGGCGACAGCAAGCAACGCGACTACTGGTATAGCGTTGCGCGTGATGCGGTTGATTTGGAAACTGCCAAGAGCATCGGACAAAAAGCTGGTATGCGCAGCGTGGCGCGTTTAGGTGCCAGGAAAATTCCAACCTGCGAGGTACCGGTATTGTTCGAAGCACCCATTGCATCCAGTCTGATCGGGCATTTTGCTTCTGCCGTGAGTGGCGGCAGTCTTTATCGTGAATCTTCCTTTTTATTGAATAGTATTGGTCAACAAGTTTTTGCACCGGATATTCAGATTCTTGAATTACCGCATATGCACAAAGGACTAGCCAGTAGTGCATTTGATGATGATGGAGTAGCTACCGTCGAACGCAAGGTGGTTGAGAATGGTATCGTGCAGGGTTATTTCTTGGGGAGTTATTCGGCACGCAAACTGGGTATGCGCACGACGGGAAATGCCGGTGGTACTCATAATCTGATCATGCAGAATGCAACGCCGATGGATCTCAACGGGTTACTGAAGAAAATGGGGACAGGCCTGTTGGTGACCGAGTTATTGGGGCATGGCATCAACGCCGTCACAGGAGATTATTCTCGTGGTGCTTCGGGTTATTGGGTTGAGAACGGTGAAGTTTGTTACCCAGTAGAAGAAATTACTATTGCAGGTAATTTGCCGGAAATATTTAAGGGGATATTGGCTATCGGTAGCGATGTGGTAGTGCATGGATCTAAACAATGCGGGTCTGTATTGATTGACCGGATGACCGTTGCCGGTGGCTAGCGCTAACTCAGAATTTTATGAATGTATGTAGACATGATCATTTTTTTTTCAGAAGAAAAATAAACTCATCAGTCGTTTCAGACATCATCATCAATTCATTGCCTGTTTGATCCGCGAAAACCTGAAAATCAATTACGGCACCTGGATCAGTTGCAATAATTCTTAAGATCTGTCCACTGATCATTTCAGACAATGACTGTTTGGTGCGCAAAATCGGGAGCGGACAATTTACCCCACGCACGTCCAATTCTTTATCAATATGCATTCTCTAATTTGTGATGTGATGCTTGGCACTGGTTTTCTGTTGAGTAGTCTTACGATCTTACTACCAGGCATTCCATCTTTTGCCGAGATAAGCTCTGACAGGCTGTGCGTGCCTGATTTTCCTGCAGACCTACCAGACGAGCTCGATAAAGCTTGCGTTTGCTGACTTCTACTTCAGTGATGACCACTGCACCTGGTATCCACCGAGTAGCTGCTTGAGCCTGAGCTTGAGCTCGGTCATGCGCCAGATAAGAGCCAATCTGTACTTCCCAGCTTTTGTCTTTTGTTAAAGTCACTTTTTGCGGTTCAGCCCGGGTTTTTACTTGAGTGATCATTGGGGTCAAAACTGGCTCCGATGCTTTCTTCTGTAATGGAGCTGGTTTGGATACGGGATTCGATGTGCTGACTTTCTGCGCAATAACAGGTGTTGCACGAGCATGTTTGGTATTGCTGGTTAGTTGGGTTGAAATTCCTTGATTAAAGCTACGATCCAGCAATTGAGCCATTTGTTGATCGCGGGAAGCAGCGGTTTGTCCACCCATTACTACTGCGATCACGCGACGGTTACCACGTTGGGCGGAAGTAGCTACATTAAATCCCGAAGTGCGGATAAAGCCGGTTTTTAGACCATCTACTCCCGGGATGTTACGTACCATGCGGTTGTGACTATTGTAGGTAGTACCTTTGTAATTAAAGGAACGGGTTGAGAAATAATGATAATGTTGAGGAAAATCCTTCATCAACCGTGTGGATAAGATCACTAAATCGCGAGCTGTGGTTTTTTGCTCTGGATTGGGTAAACCGGAAGCATTGCGGAAGGTGGTGGAATACATTCCCAGTTTTCGGGCCTTATCGGTCATCATGCGGGCAAAGGTGGGCTCGGTATCTCCCAGCGCTTCGGCAACTACCGCCGCTACATCATTGGCAGAACGTACAATCAGCGCTGGAATTGCTTCGCGTACACTGAGGGTGTCACCTGGTTGTAGATTGATGCTGGTCGGTGGCATGGATGCGGCGTGGATTGATACTTGCATGGGGGTATCGAGCGTTATCTTACGTTGACCGAGTGCTTCAAACAGCATGTATAGCGTCATCATTTTGGTCAAAGAGGCCGGGTAACGACTGGCATCGGCATGAGATTCATGCAGTACCTCGCCTGTTTCGGCATCGATGACGATAGAAGCATGACGAGCATTTGCTTGCACCGGATTGACCAGGAAACAAAGCGACACTATTGCTAGGAGAAGAAAACCTTCTTTGACTAAATGTTTCGCAGCCACCATTTGTTTAATTAAATTTTTCATTAGAGAATGCCTAATCATTATATGGATATTACCTTTTAGGTCATTTTCATACAAATGTAATTTTTACAAATGGTAAATAAAGGGGAAAAACAGCCTTAAATCAGAACTATGGCATCAGTTCGGCAATTTTTTCAACAACTCCGACAAAATTAACCAACGTTTCCAACGTTTCAGCAGTTTTATCCACATCTTCAATCGTTTGATTTAGATTTGTATTGATTTCTTTTAATGACACGGTGAGTGTTTTGAATTGTTCAGTATTGTCACTAATAATGCTGCGGACTAATTTGTGCTGAATGATATCCAATTTTTCGCGAATAGTGTCTAGTTGCTTTCTGTTCGCATCTTCACGCGAGAAATTGGAGCGCATTACATCTACTTCGGTGAGTACGTCACCCATCAATCTGATCAACTCGAGGCGTGTCATGGGATTCGTATTAGTCATAGGGATTTACTCCTTGTTCTTTCGGATAATTTTGATGGCATCCGCAATAATCTTGGCGCGTGTAACGAAGCTATCGGTTGCGTCAACAAGTTCAGCTAGATCTTGAGGGTTTTTTGAGCTCTTAGCGTAGTCGACCAGTTCCTGGTGGGTTGCCGCCATTGATTCGAGGCCCGAACCGGCGGTGAATAACAAAGGGAGATTATCCCAAGCATCCTCAACTTTTTTTATTGCTGTGGCTGCTTTTTGAAGTTTCTCTGGATTTGGATTAGTTCTTGCCAATTCTTCGTTGTATTCATTTGTTGCCAAAATACGGGTAGAGCTCAGTAAATTGCGGTGGCGCTCATGGAGTGCGCCTATATCGTCTTGCAGCAGTTCTATCAAGGTCAGAATATCTTTTTCTGATGAAATAATAGCTTTGTCTAGCGATTCATTAATCTTGGCTTCTAAGGCAAGCTTTGTTACTTCGGCAGCAATGGTAGAAAAACCTTCGGCTCTGCTTTTGAATGTATCGGAGGATGTTTTTCCCAGTGAAGAGTTGAGACTGACAATCGCATCGTCAAATGAGTTTGCCGCGTCTTTGGCCCTGGTCGGTGCATCGCTACTCGCTAGAGTGAGTAGCAATCGATTGTGTTTGACCAGAGTATCCAGCGCTGCCATACGAACCGCTAGATCGTTTTCATTTAATACGCGTATTTCCTTGTCATTGAGTTTGCTAAGCGTAATTTTTTCCCGGTGAGCGACGAGATGATCAATGACAGCATCGCGTTCTCTTTTGTTAGCGATGCTGTACTCTATTCGGGTATCTTCAATAACAACGGTCGATGCTTGCTGAAATCTGGTGATCGGTTCACGATAAGCTGATGGATTAGCACATCCCGCAAAGAGAAATGCCAGGAAAATCACATGGAGCAGGGTGTTATGCATATTTTTTCTCCTTCCTTGGCATTAATTTTGGTGAAAATAAATCCAATAAAATACAGAACTTATTATAACTAAACTGTGCACATCTTGTACTTAATGCTTAATGTTATCAATAAATACTTGAACTTTCTGAAAAAACGTATATCTTATTCATGTCTTTTGGATTCAAGTTGTGAAATGCGATGCTTATGGTTGACCTTTTTCCTTGATATTCGATGACCACTACAACTCATCGTAGACGCATTAAGTTAATAATTATTAAGGAAATAGATATGGCAACAGGTATTGTAAAATGGTTTAATGATTCTAAAGGTTTTGGTTTTATTACCCCGGATGGTGGTGGAGAAGATTTATTTGCACATTTCTCTGCAATCAACAGCAGTGGTTTCAAATCATTGCGCGAAGCCCAACGTGTTACCTTTGACATAACGACAGGGCCTAAAGGTAAGCAAGCATCCAATATTGTGCCCCAGTAAATTTGAGCATCAATCAACAAAAACCCCAGTAGCCCGGGGTTTTTGTTGGTGAATCAGATGCGGGCTTGTTCTTTTTTATATTGCTTACAATTAGAATGGAGACAAGCGAAATTATTCATAAATCTGTTTATTCGTAAGGCTAAAGCATATAACGCCGAGCATCCTTATTTAACAGTATTTCTCCAAGATCGAAGAGTAGTCTGCACTACGACGGAATGCGGGATTGAGACTGTCTTTACAAACCAGATAAATATTTTCTTCCCTGTGCTTTAACAGCTTCCACAAGTGGAATATAGTCTTCATCACATGCAACAAGAACAGCTCGTCATAATTTCCGTAGTGGGCATGGGATAGCATTGCTACTGACAGAGATATATCAACTTGTTTTGAGCTTCTAGTTTTATTTTTTGGAATAACGCGAGGAGCTTTAATACCGAGTCCATTAAGTTTTTCGTGAATACTAATCGCTTATCTTCATCGCCACGCACTGAAGAGTAGTAATATCGCCGCACAATGTTCATCGCTAAATGCGAGTTCAGATCAAGCAATGGAGACCAGACGTAATATCTTTTTCGAATTGCATTTGATCGAATGGTTTATTTTCTCCCAAAAGGCTAGCATAGCGAATAGCAAGGTTCTCGCCATCAACGAAAACCATCCCTCGAGAGTTCTTGATTTTGGCGGGATATGGGTGTGGCATGATTTAATTTATTAAACAGCAAAAAACAATATTCTCAGATAATTCGATCATTGGCTAATTCTAATTAGCTAGAATGCTACTTTAAGACATTTTATATAATGAATAAGTGATCAAAACCATTATTAGAATTTCCAGGAAATCCTATGAAAGATGCGGTAGCATAGCGTCATTTCACAAGACGTTGATTATTTATTATGCCTGTTAATATTTTTCCTCTACTTCCTGGACATCTGTTGCCTGTTGAAGGCATTACCCTTGGCATTGCCGAGGCGGGTATTAAAAAACCTAATCGCAAGGATTTGCTGGTGATGCTGCTGGATGAAGGCACGCAAGTCGCCGGTGTGTTTACCCAGAATCGTTTTTGTGCCGCACCAGTGATTGTGGCGAAGCAGCATCTGATGCAGTCGTCCACTCGCGCACTGGTGGTGAATACCGGCAATGCCAATGCCGGCACCGGCGAGACGGGGATTCAACACGCTGTCGCAACGTGTGCTGAATTAGCCAGGTTAGTGGGCTGTACGGCACAACAAGTATTGCCATTTTCGACTGGCGTGATCATGGAGCCATTGCCGGTGGATAGAATTGTTGCTGGATTGCCAGCCGCTGTGGCTAATTGTAAGACGGATAACTGGTTTGGCGCAGCGCAGGCGATCATGACGACGGATATCGTGCCAAAAGCCGCATCGCGGCAGGTGCAGATTGATGGCAAGACTGTGACGATCACAGGAATTGCCAAAGGTTCCGGCATGATACGTCCGAATATGGCGACTATGCTGGGTTATGTCGCCACCGATGCAGTCATCAGCCATGATTCGTTGCAAGCATTAGTGCGATCTGCCGCAGACCGTTCGTTTAATCGCATCACGGTGGATGGCGATACGTCTACCAATGACGCTTTCATTGTGCTGGCCACAGGAAAAGCGGGGCATAGGGAAATCACTCGTCAAGACAGCGCAGAATATGGCTTGTTGCAAGCAGCAGTGACTACGGTCGCCGCCGATCTGGCCAAAATGATTGTGCGCGATGGCGAAGGCGCAACCAAGTTCATCACTGTGCAAGTTGATGCAGGTAAGGATGCGGATGAGTGTGTCAAAGTGGCTTATGCCATTGCCCATTCGCCACTGGTTAAAACCGCTTTCTTTGCATCCGACCCTAATTTGGGCCGTATTCTGGCAGCCATCGGTTATGCCGGAATTGATGATCTGGACGTAAGTGGCATTCAGTTGTATTTGGATGATGTGCTGGTTGCAGAACAGGGCGGCAGGGCTCTTAATTATTGCGAAGAAGATGGGCAACGCGTGATGAATCAATCCGAGATCACTGTGCATGTTGTGCTTAATCGGGGTTCAGCATCCACCACGGTATGGACCTGTGATTTTTCTTATGACTATGTCAAGATCAATGCAAGCTATCGCAGCTAATCCGATATTCCATGAACGATTTAGATAAACTTTATGCGCGAGCGGATAGACTGCTCGATCAGTTGGAAAAGTTTGTGTCGTCTGCACAACCTGATCCTGATTGGCAATCCGCTATTGCCTTTCGCTGGCGTAGGCAAGGTAATAGCGGGTTTATTCAGGCGGTTACGCATCCGCATCGGATTACTTTCGATGCATTATGCGGAATTGATCACCAGAAGCAGCGTATTGACCAAAATACGCAGCAGTTTGTGCAAGGATACTCGGCTAACAATGTGCTGCTGACGGGTGCGCGTGGCACAGGTAAATCTTCTTTGATCAAAGCCTTGCTGAATAGATACGCCAAGGATGGCTTACGCTTGATCGAGGTGGAGAAACATCATCTGGTTGATTTGCACGATATTGTAGAAAAGATTTATCAGCGTCCGGAGCGCTTTATTTTGTTTTGTGACGATTTATCTTTTGAAACTGATGAGCCGGGATATAAAGCGCTTAAAGTGGTGCTGGATGGATCGATTGCCACCGTTTCCGACAATATGGTGATCTACGCTACGTCCAATCGAAGACATATGGTGCCGGAATTTATGCGCGACAATCTCGATACGCGCCATATTGGTGAGGAAGTGCATCCGAGCGAAGCGATTGAAGAAAAAATTTCCTTATCGGAGCGTTTTGGTTTATGGGTATCGTTTTATCCTTTTGATCAGGAGCACTATCTACAGATCGTGCGCCACTGGCTGGATTATTTCGGTATCCATGAAATGACTGCATTAGCGCGGACAGAAGCTCTGCAATGGGCACTGGAACGCGGCTCGCGCAGCGGTCGCGTGGCTTGGCAGTTTGCGCGCGATCTGGCCGGAAAACAGCAATCAAGTCGGTAACTATTAATTGTCTTCGAATAACACGCCCACCCCTATCACTGGATCAACGCCTATTATTGAAGTGGTTGCAGCTGTCATTACGCGATCCGATAGCCAGTTTTTATTGGCGCGTAGACCCGAAGGAAAAATATATTCCGGCTACTGGGAATTTCCCGGTGGAAAGATTGAAGGAGGTGAAACCTTATTCCATGCGCTCGAGCGCGAATTGTGGGAAGAATTAGGGATTCAAGTTCGTACCGCATACCCTTGGATAACCCGTGTTTTTACCTATTCACACGCAACGGTGCGGCTGCATTTCTTTCGTGTAGTGGAATGGGAAGGCAGGCCTACGCCGAGAGAAAAACAGGAATTGTTCTGGCAATTGCCATGCCACATTGACGTATCTCCGATTTTACCCGCTAATGGCCCTATTTTACGGGCGCTTTTACTGCCGTCAATTTATGCCATTACGCAGGCGACCGAGATCGGTACTCAACTTGCGCTGCAACAAATTGAACAAGCATTGCATAATGGTCTGAAATTAATTCAGATTCGGGAGAAGCAGATGGCGAAAGATTTGTTGCGGGTATTCTCAATACAGGTGCTGGCGATGGCGCGGGCCTATCAAGCGAAGGTGTTGCTAAACGGTGAGGTAGCGTTGGCGCATGAAATTGGGGCGGATGGGGTACATTTTACGTCATCACAACTGATGTCATTGTCATCCCGCCCACGGATTATGTGGCGCATCTTGCCACAATGTAGAAGAACTTTTTGTTGCAGAGAAACTGGGACTTGATTTTGTCGTGTTGGGTCCGGTACAACATACATTAAGCCATCCTGGACCCTCATTCATAGGTTGGAGAAAATTTGCCGCATTGATTCACGACTATTCATTGCCAGTGTATGCTTTGGGTGGATTGGGTTTTGACGATTTGCCGATAGCCCAAGAAATGGGCGCGCACGGAGTTGCGATGATACGTGGGATTACCCGCAATCCGTGAAGGCATACTGAACCGTGTGGGGAGTTATATAGTTTATTCTTTGTCTTCGGAATTTTTTTCTGTTTCGATTAATTCAGGAACTCGGTAAGACTCTTGGGCCCATTCGGATAAATCGTTTGTTTTGCAACGTTCGGAACAAAATGGTCGGAAACGATTAGTTGGCTTCCATACTACTTTTTTGCCGCATTGTGGACAGTTAACGGTGCGTACGCGTTGTTGCATAAAGACAGCTTATTGTTTTAAATGGTTGTTTAAGGATAAGAAGGTTACTGTATTTTAGTAAAGTGTGGGTAAAATAGTTCTTAAAGTCATTCTACAAAAGATTTCGTACAAATTAGTGTATATTTTTTAAATACAAACAAAGGTTGGTTCTCTGGCTACTCAACAAGAACTCTCAGACTTTCTGGCTGAAACCGAGAGGCGCGTATATAAACAAGCCCTATTTGCGGTTCATGATGAGCATGCGGCACTGGACATCATTCAGGATTCGATGATGAAGCTTGTTGCAAGCTATGCAGCTAAGCCGGTTGAAGAATTGCCACTTTTGTTTCAGCGTATCCTACAAAATACTATTCGTGATTACTATCGGCGACAGAAAACTCGCTCGTTATGGACAACACTATTTTCAGCGTTTACGGCAAGCGATCAGGATAAGAATCAGGAAGACTTTGATATCCTCGAAACTTTACAAATAAAACCAGAATCAAATTCTCTAAAAGAACCTGATGCACAGTTGGAACGGGCACAAACGATTAATCTGATAGAAAAAGCTATGGAAATTCTACCGGCACGTCAACGGGAAGCCTTCATACTGCGTTATTGGGAAGAAATGAGTCTAGCAGAAACTGCAGTAATTATGAATTGTTCTGAAGGAAGTGTGAAAACGCACTGCTCCAGAGCTGTTCACACATTAGCTTCGATACTCAGAGAAAAAGGAGTTAAATTATGAACGAGCAAGAATTAGGAAAGGAAATTGCCAAATTTCTGGACATTAGTGCTAATGAGAATATCAAGCAGAGCACTTTATATCGACTGCAATCTGCTCGTAGGGCAGCATTGGAAAATTATCAGCCAACCTTGGAGATTATTAATTCAGGCCATAATACTTCCATTTATGGTGGACATAGCGAACATTTTAATGCGGGAAAATTGTTATTGTTATTAATAGCACTGTTTGCTTTTGCATTGGTATCTGCGACGTATTGGCAGTTTCTGGAAAAAGGTAAGTCAGCTGTAGATACTACAATATTGATTGATGATTTATCGACAGAAACTTTTTTTGATAATGAATCTGACCTGGTCGATGATTTATTGAAAGAAACTTTTTTTGATAATGAACCCGATGTGGCTGATACCATATCAACAGATGTTCGTATTGATAATGAATCTGAATTAGCTAATAGGATTACGACAGAATCTCGAATTGATAATGAACCTGCAATATCTAGTGGTAAATCGACAGATGCTCATATCGATCATGAGTCTAAGCTGGATGATGATATGCCGACAGATACTCGTATTGATAATGAGCTTGATGAGTGGTTCGATTCCAATAAATGATTATTATCAAATGGCTTTATATTTTCGCTGAGGATTCATGTGAGTCCGGCAGTTTGCTACAAAACAACTTAAATGGAACAGCGGCATGATCTAATCTTATAAGATTCTAATGAATCTCCAGACTCCTGGAACCAAAGATTATCAGCTAGTATAAAAATGGATGCTTATTCAAGTGAGCGTAAATTATAAAAGATGTCGTTGAGAAACTGTGCCTATAAACAAATCTTGCGATCAATCCATCCAGTAGTGGATTTCGTTTTTTAGAGAAATTCTTATTTTGCTTTTTCTTGCAACTTAGCGAATGCAGCTAATCCTTCATTCATCGCTTGATAATGTACCTTTAGCTTGGGTCGAAGAGCTTACGTTGCAATTAACGGACGATGAGCTTGTGCTTGCTTGGTTCGAAACTGATCTCAATGCACATCTGTATTTTGCTGAAGGTATCGTTGTGGTAACCAATCAGCGCTTGATGGCTAAAATGGTTGGTGATGGAGTCTGGCAAGAATGGCATTATCGGGCAGGTTTGCTGTTGACGCAACGAGATTATGCGGGTGTTGGTTGTCTCGAATTATTTAATTCAAATGAGCGACTTGCGTATTGGCGCTACCGCTTGGGCAATGACATAACAGTGAGTCGACTGATCGAATGTTTTATGCATCAACTTGATTTTCATCTCACTGGCAAGCTATCGGTATCCACGCATACGCAAACACAATGTCCCATCTGTTCCACTCTTCTATCCGCTGATCAAGAGGAATGTCATGTTTGTGAAAAGCAAGTCCATACATCACCTTCCACATGGACTTTATTACGACTATGGCGCTTTGCTAAACCCTATAAGGGACGATTGCTGCTCGGATTTATCTTGACCCTATGTAGCACGGCGGCGACACTGGTCCCTCCCTATCTGACCATGCCATTGATGGATAATGTGTTGATACCGTATCAGAATGGTCAACCAATCAACACTGATTTGGTCGAGTTCTATCTATCAGGTTTATTAGGCGCGGCAATCCTTGCCTGGATTTTAGGTTGGGCGCGAACCTATATGTTGGCACTGGTTTCTGAGCGTATTGGCGCAGATCTTCGTACTACAACCTACGAACATCTTCTTCATCTTTCACAGGAATATTTTGGAGGAAAACGTACCGGTGATCTGATGGCGCGTATCGGTGCCGAAACGGATCGCATCAACCTCTTTATTTCATTGCATCTACTAGATTTTGCTACTGATGTCATCATGATCGCGATGACAGCGGTCATTCTTATTTCAATCAGTCCCTGGCTAGCCCTTGTAACATTGCTGCCGCTACCAATTATTGTTTGGTTGATTCATCTGGTTCGCGACAGATTGCGAATAGGTTTTGAGAAAGTAGATCGTATTTGGGCTGAAGTAAACAATGTATTGGCAGATACGATTCCAGGCATTCGAGTGGTGAAAGCCTTCGCGCAAGAAAAAAGAGAAGCCACACGCTTTCACGCAGCTAATCAGCGGAATTTACAAATTAATGATCGTGTTAACAGGATTTGGTCTTTATTTACTCCAACGGTTACTCTATTGACAGAAATCGGTTTGTTAGTAGTTTGGGTATTTGGTATTTGGCAAATCTCTGAAGATAAAATTTCTGTTGGGGTGCTTACGGCTTTTCTGGCTTACATCGGTCGTTTTTATATCAGACTCGATTCAATGAGTCGTATTGTTTCCGTCACCCAAAAAGCTGCAGCTGGCACTAAACGTATTTTTGACATTTTAGATCATATATCCAGTGTTCCGGAGTCAATTAATCCAGTGCATTTAACCACTGTTCAAGGGCGGATTGAATTGCGTAATGTTGGTTTTCGCTATGGAACCCGTAGCATTACTCGCGATATTAATTTGACTATTAAGCCAGGTGAAATGATCGGTTTAGTCGGGCACAGTGGCTCTGGGAAAAGTACTTTGGTTAATCTGATTTGCCGTTTTTATGATGTAACGGAAGGAACTATTCTGATTGATGGACATGATATTCGTTCATTAACCATTGCTGAATATCGTAAGCATATCGGTTTGGTGCTTCAGGAACCCTTTCTATTTTACGGAACCATTGCAGAAAATATTGCTTATGGCAAACCAGATGCAACACACTCGGAGATCGTATCTGCTGCACGTGCTGCGCATGCGCATGAATTTATTTTGCGCTTGCCACATGGTTACGATTCGCTGGTGGGTGAACGCGGACAAGCGCTTTCAGGTGGTGAACGCCAGCGTATTTCGATAGCTCGCGCATTGCTGATTAATCCACGAATATTGATTCTCGATGAAGCGACTTCATCGGTCGATACAACCACTGAGAAAGATATCCAGAAAGCATTGGATAATTTAGTGCGCGGGCGGACAACGATTGCCATTGCGCACCGATTATCTACTTTACGTGAAGCGAATCGATTGATCGTTCTTGATCGTGGCAGAATCGTCGAAATTGGAAATCATGCCGAATTGATGGAACGCGAAGGTTATTACTATCGGTTGTATCAAGCCCAGGCACGTAATGTTGATACCGAGGATAGAGCATTTGCTCCCCCTGTTGTCGAGCATAGTGTCACAGGAGAGCATAAATGAACAGCGCGCTTGGGTATCAGTTAAGTCGGAATAGCTATGGGCGTCTGGTTTTTACGAATCAGTCAGGTTTGGTGCAAGAAGGCGTGGTCCCCGTGCGATCGTTTCCGATCACGGAGCCTGATCAGGGTATTGCACTGATTGATCCCAATGGCCATGAATTAGCATGGATAGATCGATTAATTGATTTGCCGGAAGATTATCGAGGGCTTATTGAGTCTGAGTTGTCTAGTCGAGAATTTATGCCAGAAATAAAGCGAATTCTCAAAGTTTCAAGTTTTATCACACCCAATACCTGGCGAGTTGAAACGGATCGTGGCGATGCTACCTTCATTCTCAAAGGTGAAGAAGATATCCGGCGTTTAACGTTATCGGCCCTAATGATTACTGACAGTCACGGCATTCATTTTCTGATTCGTGATCGCTTATCGCTTGATCGCCATAGTCGCAAGCTATTGGATCATTTTCTGTAATGTGCTTGAGAATTATTTTGCCTTTTTTGTAAACCGATTGGTTTGAGCAGCGTTAATAGACTATCTTTTTCGTAATAATAAATTTTATGTCTAACTGCTCGAATCAAGATTGTCATAGTGCGAAAGATATCAAGTTTCTTCAGATTAAGCATTTAAATGGTCCCAATATTTGGACTTATTATCCTGCTCTCGAAGCAACGGTGGATATCGGTGAACTTGAAGACTATCCCTCCGACAAAATTCCAGGCTTTTATGAACGCTTGTCACAATGGCTTCCGTCATTGATTGAACATCGTTGTAGTTATGAAGAACGTGGCGGTTTCTTACGCAGAGTACAAGAAGGCACGTGGCCATGCCATATTCTTGAACATGTTACATTGGAACTGCAAAATTTGGCTGGCATGCAGGGTGGTTTCGGAAGGGCTCGTGAAACTTCAGTTCGCGGTGTATATAAAGTGGCGTTGAGTGCTTGGCATGCGGAGATTACAACTGCAGCTTTACATTCAGCTCGTGAACTAGTGTTGGCTGCCATGAATTTTCAGCAATCCAGTAACCCATCGTTTGACGTAGAAGGAGCTATCAATCATCTTCGTGATTTAGTGGATTCACTCTGGCTTGGACCTTCTACAGCCTGTATCGTTGATGCGGCCATTGCACATAATATCCCTGCTATTAGGCTGATTCCTAAAGGAAATCTCGTTCAGTTGGGGTATGGTGCTCGCAGTCGGCATATCTGGACTGCAGAAACAGATCGCACACCGGCTATTGCAGAAAGTATTTCTCGTGATAAAGATTTGACGAAGGCGTTGTTGCAATCTTGCGGAGTTCCTGTTCCAGAAGGACGCATCGTTGAAAGTGCATCAGATGCTTGGGAAGCAGCCAATGACATAGGTTTGCCAGTAGTTATAAAACCATGTGACGGCAATCATGGGCGTGGGGTTTTCATTGAATTAACTCATCGGGAAGAAATTGAATCAGCCTATCACATTGCACTTGAAGAAGGTACGGGTGTAATCGTTGAGAGTTATATACCTGGCACTGAACATCGCTTGTTAATAGTGGGTGGAAAACTTGTGGCGGCTACAAGAGGTGATTCGGTATCTGTGATAGGGGATGGTTCATCAACCATTGCTGAGTTGATTAATTCACAAATTAACTCCGATCCTCGTCGTGGAACGACAGAGAATCATCCGCTAAACCTAATTCGTATTGATAGTGCAGCACAAATTGAAATTGCCCGCCAGGGTTATGAGAGTGATTCAATAGTCCCAGTAGGCACTAAAGTTTTGGTTCAACGGAATGGTAATCATGCATTTGATGTTACTGATGAAGTGCATCCCAGTATTGCATCCGTTGCATCATTAGCTGCTCGCGTGATTGGGTTGGATATTGCGGGCATTGATTTGGTCGTCGGCGATATTTCCCGCCCACTGAATGAGCAAAATGGGGCCATTGTTGAAGTCAATGCTGGTCCTAGCCTACTGATGCATATTAAACCAGTGGTTGGCACTCCTCGTCCCGTTGGTAAAGCAATTGTTGATCATCTATTTCCAGATCAGGATAACGGTCGTATCCCCATTGTAGGGATTAGTGGCAGTTATGGAAAGACAGCCGTTGCACATATTGTCGCCAGACTGCTCATCCTTTCAGGTAAGCAAACAGCGTTGGCATGTAGTGACGGGTTATATCTAGATTATAGGCAAATCGATAAGAATGATAGCGCCAATTGGGCTGCAGCTAATCGTACTCTGTTAAATCCGACGATTGGGGCAGCTGTTTTTGAAAATGGTTTTGATGCCATTCTGAATGAAGGATTGGTTTACGATAGCTGCCAAGTGGGTGTTATCACTAATGTCGATCCGACTTGTCATTTTGGTCAATATGGAATTGAAACAATCAAGCAAGTTTTTACTGTACTGCGCACACAAGTAGATGTGGTTACTCCTACAGCAGCAGCTATTGATGATGTTGAGAAGCATATAAAACTGCCTATCGGTGCTGCAATTCTTAATGCGCGAGACGAGATGTTGATTGAGATTTCTGAACTGTGCCATGGTGAAGTAATTTTCTTCAGTATTGAACCAGATTTACCTGCCATCGTAAAACACCGCGGTAGCGGAACTGGCCCTACTCAAGGAAAACGCGCAGTAATTGTGCGTAATAAAATTATCTCACTGGCTACAGGTTCCAATGAATTGCCTCTGATCAAGTTGGAGGAAATACCTTCAGCGGTAGGTGAGCATAGTGTTGAAGAAATAGAAAATGTGCTGGCCGCTATCGGTGCAGCATGGGCATTAGGTATTGAATCAGATCTGATACGGATCGGTATTGAAACATTCGGATTTGATCAAGAAAAACATAAGTCTGAAAATGAGAAATTTCAAATCGGACTACAAACTCAAGGAATTAAGCTATGAAATTATTACGAATTAGAGCACTGCGCGGCCCCAATTTATGGAGTCAACATACATCTATTGAAGCCACAATATTTTGTAGTGGATCAGAAAATAATATTACTGCTATACCTGGGTTTGAGGCACGATTGCGTGAGCGCTTTCCAGAAATTTCTTTACTACAGCCGGCTGGTCACCATGAAGCGATCACAATGGCTCATGTACTTGAGTTTGCTACACTTGGATTGCAAGTACAAGCCGGTTGTCCAATCACTTTCAGCCATACAGTTAAGACGCCGGAAGTAGATACTTATCGAGTGATCGTTGGGTACAGTGAAGAGAAAGTTGGTCGGCTAGCTTTTGAGTTAGCACAGGCTTTATGCACAGCAGCTACTGAAAGTACTGTATTCGATTTAAATAATGCTGTGCATCGTTTGCGTGAACTCAACGAGGATATTCGCTTAGGACCGAGTACAGGTGCGATTGTTCAAGCTGCGGTTGCACGTGGCATTCCTTTCCGTCGTTTAACTGAAGGAAGTTTGGTTCAGTTTGGCTGGGGTATTAAGCAACGCCGTATTCAAGCTTCCGAAAGTGATAGGACTAGTGCAGTTGCCGAATCCATCGTGCAAGATAAAGAGCTTACTAAAACATTGTTGCATGCCGCAGGTATTCCTGTTCCGCTGGGGCGAAATGTAAGGAGTGCGGAAGATGCTTGGATCGCAGCGTGTGAAATAGGCACTCCAGTAGTTATCAAGCCTCAAGATAGTAACCAGGGCAAGGGAGTGACGGTTAATCTTACTGATGTTGAGCAAGTAAAATCTGCCTTTATGATTGCTTTGGAATTCAGTAGGAATGTTCTGGTTGAGCGTTATCTTCCTGGGTACGATTATCGCATGCTGGTTGTAGGCAATAAGCTAGTTGCCGCTGCTCGCCGCGATCCTCCACAAGTGACGGGCGATGGAAAACTCAACATTCGGCAATTGGTAGAGCAAATCAATCGCGACCCAATGCGTGGCGAAGGTCATGTCACTTCATTAACTAAGATACATTTAGATGAAATTTCTCTAGCACATTTGGCAGCACAAGGATTGACAGCAGACTCTATTCCGGCCAAAGGGGTGCGTGTAATTTTGCGCAATAATGCCAATCTTTCAACTGGGGGCACAGCGACTGATGTCACAGATGATGTTCACCCAGACCTAGCAGCCCGTGTGGTTGCTGCTGCACGAGTCGTCGGATTGGATATTTGCGGAATTGATGTTGTCTGCGATAATGTCATGAAATCATTGGAGGAACAAGGCGGTGGTGTTATTGAAATTAATGCCGCTCCCGGCTTGCGTATGCATTTGCAACCATCTTTTGGTAAAGGGCGTGCAGTAGGTGAGGCTATTATTGACAATATGTTCACCCAGGGTGACGATGCACGTATCCCGGTGATTGCAGTAACGGGCACTAATGGCAAGACAACAACTGCACGTTTGATTGCCAATGTTTTAGACAGCGATAACAAATGCGTAGGCCTAACGTGTACTGATGGCGTCTATATTGATGGTCAGTGCATGGATACCGGTGATTGCAGTGGGCCAAAAAGTGCCAGGAATGTACTCTTTCACCCTGATGTTGAAGCTGCCGTGCTAGAGACCGCACGCGGTGGCTTATTACGTGAAGGCTTGGGTTTTGATCGCTGTCATGTGGCTGTTGTGACTAATATCGGCATGGGCGACCATCTAGGCATGGCCTATGTCAATACAGTAGAAGATTTAGCTGCGGTTAAAAGGATTGTTGTACAGAGTGTGGTTCCTGGTACTGGTTTTGCTGTGCTGAATGCAGCTGATCCATTAGTGGTTAGTATGGCTGATCACTGCCCCGGGTCAGTTATTTTCTTTGCGCAAGACAGCCATAATCCAGTGCTGGCAATGCATCGTGCACAGCACAAACGTGTAATATTTGTGGAGAATGGCTGTATTGTTGCCTTAGGTGAAGATAGTGAATATCGGATCTCATTAAGTGAGATTTCGCTTACAAAGAATGGCAGCATCAGTTTTCAAGTAGAGAATGCAATGGCTGCCGTTGGTGCCGGTTGGGCGCTGGGCTTAGATTGGACTGTTATTCAGACTGGCCTAGCTAGTTTTGAGAACAATGCACAGACAGCACCAGGTCGTTTTAATCTGTTTAATTATCGTAATGCTACCCTGATTGCAGACTATGGGCATAATCCAGATGCGATACAGGCATTAGTCAGCGCTATTGACAATATTCCATCAAAGAAGCGTTCGGTGGTTATCAGTGCTGCAGGCGATAGACGTGATGAAGATATTCGTCAGCAAACGAGAATTCTCGGTGACGCGTTTGATGAAGTGGTTCTTTATCAAGATCAATGTCAGCGAGGACGTGCGGATGGAGAAGTAATAACTTTATTGCGAGAAGGTCTGGGTAGTGCCAAACGCACTCAAAAGATAAGTGAGATTTTTGGAGAAGCCATTGCAATTGATGCCGCGCTATCTAATTTACAGGATGGTGAGTTGTGTCTGATCTTGGTTGATCAAGTTGAGAAGTCACTTGGGCAAATTAATAATCGCATTGCGCTGGGATAATTTTTCCGAAAGCTCTTTTCTAATTGCCACTTAAGTTTTTTCATAAATTACAGAAGGTGAGTTCGAATGTAACATCACCTTCGAAGATTTTATTTTTCTGTCCAGATTGAGAAGGAATAAAACGGATATTGAGTGCATATTTATTAGCGCTAATCTCAGGTACACAAGGTAGGTCACCACTCAAGTTAAGTCTCAGCATGTGCGCTGTATATTCCGACCCTGTTTGTTGGAAGATTCCTTGATTTGCAATAACTTGCAAGGTTCTTCCACTCTTCCTTAATAGATAGAGCACTATTCCAAATGCATTACGCACAGGTTGGAATGGCGTTAGCCATTCATTAAAGTCTCTATGCCGGCAAGCAGGATCCAGATTTAACCAATAATGATATGAAGGTAGATCAAAAACACAGCAACCACCGGGAATTCCGATTCGTTGTTTAATTGTCATTAGCCATTCATTTTCCCGTAGATGCTCACCGACTTTCCCAGGTAAATTTAACATTTCACGGAAAGTAATTTTAATGTCATTGAGCACATTATCAAGTGCTGTTTCAGAGACATTCGGATTTTTTCGTAACATCTCGAGTATCTGTTTCTGTCGTTCAAGCTCTTGCAATAAATCTGATTTAATATCAGCGCGGCTGGTAATTTCAAGCACTTCAAACAATGCGATTAGCGAAGAATGGTGTTCAATAGCTGTGACTTTAGTTGAAAAGAAATCAATTTTATTAAACAGATCTTCTAGTCGCAGAAGAGTTCGAATACGTTCATTAAGTGGGTGTTCGTAACAAATCACAATAGGTATACATCCACAAGGAAGATATAGAAGTAGAATCTTGCCCTAAGCAAGATTATTTCACAAATAAAAATTGAAATTTTTAATCAGTAAATTCTAAGTAGCCTACACTACAAACCATTTAGACTGGCATGAACTGCAGGAACGAGTAAATTCTAGGTTATATTAATCCATGAGAATTTATACTATTTCTATCAAAATCTGAAGAAGTAAGGGGAAACTTAAATGTTATATCGACAGATAACTTTCTCCATACGCGTCTAGACCGGATGCTAGAGCAGCATTACCCCTTGGCGATGCTGGCAAATCGATTGCCGTGATCCGATATGAATAAGCACAACTGACCGCGTTACTGGAACGGGTGAGAGGGATTTAGAAGTGGCGTCGCAAATTTGTACATTCGGATAATTGTTAATCTTGCTCAATCTAAATTTGTGAAGTTTGAGGCGAAAGAGGATCGAGAGTATGAGAAGGACGAGAAGGAATCACGCAGGGGGATTCAAAGCCAAGGTAGCAATATCTTCGATCCAGGGAGATAAGGCACTGGCTGAGTTGGCTGAACAATTTGATGTACATCCGAGCCAGATTTTGGAATGGAAGCAGCAGTTACAGGAATCTGCAATTGATGTATTCGGGAGTAATTCAAAAGTAAAGGGTGCCGCGCCCGATCTCAAGATACTTCACGCCAAGATAGGACAGCTCAGGTTGGAGAATGATTTTTTAGAAGGCTCGCTCATCAAGGCGTGATTGCTGAGCGCAAAGCGATGATAAACCGAACTCACGCACAGTCGCTGGTGAAGCAATTCCGTCTACTGGATGTGGCAAGCTCAACAGCATACTACCGACCGGTTGCGCTATCA
>JAMXAE010000037.1 GCA_024281695.1 Nitrosomonas sp.
GGTCGTGTGCTGCTGTAGCCTTCTCCCGGAAGACCGTCAGCGCCGTTGCAATTTCGGTCCGACCAAAGTCAGAAACTCCCGAAATGGACGATACATATGCGTCGAGCGCCTCGCCTGAAGCGCTGGCAAGGGTGTTTCCTAGAGCTTCTTGAAGTTGCGGATAGCGTCCAGGGTACTCATTCAGGACGGCTAGCCATCGTACCCACTCACTCGGGACTTTGGCCGCCTCAGACAAAAGGATTTCCCACTCCATTGGATAGCTTTCGCTGCCAATTGCGTCCTGGCGCGCTGAGTGGTACAGCGTCCAGAATTTGAACGTCCAGTTCGTACTTGCGATGGCGAGTTGCAGGGATTGGGCTGTAGGTGCGTAGGAGACGTAAGCAACAATCTCAAAGAAGTCGTTCTCTACTTCAAGGATGGATTCCAGGCTCTGGCGGTCAAATCGATATAGTGCAGCCGAAGCATGCTGTTTAGCTGGAGGCCAAATTTCCATCCACAGATGAGCTATTAACCACTCTACCGACTTCCAATCCTTCGATGCGATGTCGGCGAGAAGTACCTGAATCTCATTGTCGCTGTAGCGAGCGCCCACGAGAATTTCTTGACCATTAGCCCTGTTTTCTTTGATTATTTTAGTCAGGGTGATGATCAGCAGTTCTGGAACATTTGGGACTGCCTTTGCCAATTCATCCCACAGTTGAGCATCACACTCAAGCAGAGTTGCGAGTGCCAATATATTCGTCAAGCTTTGCTCTGGATTTGTAGCGTCATTGGGGAATGTACGAAGCTGTTCAGTAAGCCAAACAAACAAACCGTCGAACTGTTCAAGCTCGGAATCCTCCATTTTCTCTTTATATGAACATAGAAACGGAAATTCTTCGCATAACTTCGATAAAACCGCGTCGAACGCCTCTATTTCTCTCTCAACGAGGGATAGATTCAAGGAGGTCGGTTTATATAGTTGCGCTCTTGTGGCCCTGTCGGCAATTCCAACGAGGACATCGCTTTTCTTCATGAGTATTTCCAAATTAGGTGTTCAGGCTGGTTACTTTGATCCCAGAAAGCTTTGAATGCCTGTAGCACGGGCTCCGGGTAAGCCACCTCCTGAACGATGCAATGCTGCGCGCCAATATGGTTGATGGACGCCCCCAAGGACCAGACTCTCGTTCGATCGCGCCGCAGGCCAGGAAACATCAAGAAGCGGTCATGGAAGCTCCCCTGAATACCCCAGCTCATGCGAAACTCGAGCTTCATGTTAGATGGGCCGATGAACGCAGTATCTAGCGTATCCTTTTGATCCTTGATCCAAGCCTCCCGAGCAGAGGTCATATCAATGTCCTCGGTGCCGTCGTCACTCTCCTCGTCAGAAGACCCCTTCTTCGACGGTTTTGCCGAAGTCAATCCCCAGAGCTCCGTTCCTGCGTCCGTGCAAAACGCAAGTGTGTTAAGAACATCGTTCGCAGAAAGGTACGGGTCCCACAGGTATATAGCACCTTGACTTGCAGTTCGGATGAGCTGACGGATGTCCTCAAGGGCTCGCCGATGCTCCTCCTGCGGACTTGCATTGCCGTTGCCGTACTGCACGAACCTTAGGGACGCCACGAGCTGGTTCATTCGGGCTTTGAGCTCTCGCCTTGCTCGCCAGTCGACTTCCTCTGGGCGCCTCCGCGCCCAACCACCAGCAGGTTCCATGAGGCCGATTTCGTACGTCTCGACAGTGTTGGCTGGCCCCTTTACCTTGAATCGGCGCGGCTCCTCGATTCCAATACTCGTATACGATTCGACCCGCCACTTTCCGTCGGGAACATAGAACGGGGTCGTCGCGGCCAGCAGGAGCTTGTTCTGAATGTCCCATACTGAGAAGCGGAGGTCGCCGGATGTAGAAGAAATGTCCTGGATCGTATCATCCCCTGGATACTCAAAACGCTCTAGAGAACTGATCAACCCATCCTGTTCGACACGGTACTCCACAACTACCGGTCTGGCAGGGATTTCTGGGTGCCAAGCTATACGGAGGTTCACTGGCATACCGGGAGAGCGCCGAAATTCAGCAATTAGAGCACTCGATGGAATCTGGAACAACACGTCGCCGATGCGATCAGGCACACGGGCAATATCCAATGGCAGCATCGTAGTGAGCCACTCGGACAACTCCTCGAAGAGGGCATCTTCCCGAACGAGGTCTGTCAATGTCGACTTGCCCTCATCTTTGAGCTCGATTACATACGAACCGGACCAAAAGTTGTTCTTCAGGACTGCGTTGAGGGGAACCTCGGTGCGTGAATCGGGGGGGCAGAACATCGCCGGTACAGCCACGAGTTCGCCTACCTGGAGGACTTTCTGATCTAGAGAAATCCAAACTCCGGTACGTCCGTAGCACTTGATGCACGCGAGAAGCTCTGCGATTCCTACAGGGCGTTTGGTAACACCAAATTTCCATCCTTTCAAGCCATTGAGCGTCTTTGGTTTTTGGTTCAAGAAAGGCTGCTCGGACACTGGAGGTCGCTCGCCGGACTCTGCGACATAGATGGAAAAGATGTTTTGCACGAGCACCTCATCGGTGATCTGCGCGGGGCTAAAGGCAATGACCTCAATCGCCTCAAGCCAAGTGTAGTTCCCTAGCAGACCAGGCTCAAGAAGTTCTTTGAGCGCTGCTGCTGCGTCGAACATGTTTTTTCGTCGCTTGGAATGGTCCATACGTCCCTCCCAGTCACCTCTATATGCGTTGCTCAGCGATGCATTGCCTGATTCTCAATTGCCCGTTGCCGTGAACCTGAGAAGAACCAATGTAAGCGTCCGGCCACTTTCATGTCGCCAGCACCGTGGCAAAAGCTATTGCTAGGCAACGTCTGTAACTGCTGCAAAGCAATCTAACTTACTCGAAAGCTGACTGACCAGAATAGGTCTCAACCAGTGGATCAACTGGTACACCATTACCAGAAATTATGAGATTTGAAAACCAGATAGCTTAAATATCAATATTCGTAGCCCGCAACGCATTCTTCTCAATAAACGCCCTTCTTGGTTCGACCACGTCGCCCATCAGGGTGGTGAAGATTTCGTCGGTGAGGATACTGTCTTCGATTTGCGCACGCAGCAGACGGCGGTTTTGCGGGTCCATGGTGGTTTCCCAGAGCTGGCTGGGGTTCATTTCACCCAGGCCTTTGTAGCGTTGCACGTTCAGGCCTTTTTTTGCTTCTTCCAGCAGCCATTCCAGCGCGTGTTTGAATTCACCGGCTGCTTGCTTGCGTTCGCCGCGTTGAATGTAAGCGCCTTGACTCAGCAAGCCCTCGAACACTAGCGCGGTTTTCTGGATTTGCGCGTAGTCGCCGCTGTCGAGAAAATCGTTATCCAGGTAACTGGTCAGCACATTGCCGTGCGACAGGCGCATGATTTTGAGGCGGTAGCGTTCGTGCAGATCGTCGTATTCGGCAGCGATTTCCACGTCTTTGACGCGCGCCGCCAGGCGGGATGCGCTGTCCGCGGCTGCTTGCCCGCTGCTCAAATCGACATCAGGTTTGCGCAGCAGCGCGTGCATGACATGGCTGTCGATCGCTTGAGTCATGCGTTCGATCACGGCTTCGGCCAGAATGTATTCATTAGCGATTTTTTCCAGCGTTTCGCCGGTCAACGAAGGTTTGCCGTCGCCGGTATGCAGTTCCGCACCATCTAGCGCCAGGCTCAGCATATATTGCTTTAATTCGTGATCGTCCTTGACGTAGCGTTCCTTTTTGCCGTGCTTGATTTTATACAGCGGAGGTTGCGCGATATAAATGTGACCGCGCTCGATCAATTCGGGCATTTGCCGGTAGAAGAATGTCAGCAGCAGCGTGCGGATATGCGAACCGTCCACGTCCGCGTCAGTCATGATGATGATGCGGTGATAGCGCAGTTTGTCCGGATTGTATTCGTCCTTGCCGATGCCGGTGCCAAGCGCGGTGATCAGCGAAATGATTTCCTGCGACGAGATCAATTTGTCAAAACGCGCTTTTTCCACGTTCAGAATTTTACCCTTGAGCGGCATGATGGCTTGGAACTTACGGTCACGCCCTTGCTTGGCGGAACCGCCTGCAGAATCACCTTCGACCAGGTACAGTTCGCACAATGCCGGATTTTTTTCCTGGCAATCGGCCAGTTTTCCCGGTAGCCCCATGCTGTCGAGCACGCCTTTCCGGCGCGTCAATTCGCGGGCTTTACGCGCCGCTTCGCGCGCTCTGGCGGCGTCGATGATTTTGTTGCAAATCGTTTTGGCGTCGATGGGATTTTCCAGCAAATACTCGGTCAGTTTTTGCGACACGACTTCTTCCACTACCGGGCGCACTTCGGACGACACCAGTTTTTCCTTAGTTTGCGACGAGAACTTAGGTTCGAACAGTTTCACCGACAGCACGCACGACAAGCCTTCGCGCATATCATCGCCGGAGGTTTCCACCTTGGCTTTTTTGGCCAATTCGTTTTTTTCGATGTAATTGTTGAGCGTGCGCGTCATCGCCGCGCGCAGGCCAGTCAAATGCGTACCGCCGTCTTTTTGCGGAATATTGTTGGTGAAGCACAGCACCTGTTCGGTGTAACTGTCGTTCCATTGCATCGAAACCTCGACAGCAATGTTGTCCTTCACCCCGGTTGTATAAAAAATACTGGGGTGCAGCACGGTTTTGCTGCGGTTGATGTACTCGACGAAATTTTTGATACCGCCGGTGAAAGCAAACCTTTCATCCTTGCCGGTGCGCTGGTCGATCAGATGGATTTTTACGCCGTTATTGAGGAACGACAGTTCGCGCAAACGCTTGGCGAAAATGTCGTAGTGGTATTCGACGTTGCCGAAAATTTCCTTGCTGGCGAGAAAATGCACTTCGGTGCCATGCCGCTCGCTTTCGCCGGTAGCTTCCAGCGGCTTGACCGGAACACCCATGCGAAATTCCATCTGATGCATTTTGCCGTCGCGGCGGATGGTGAGTTTCAACCATTCCGACAACGCATTGACCACCGATACACCGACACCATGCAAACCGCCGGAAACCTTGTACGAATTGTCGTCAAATTTTCCCCCGGCATGCAGTTCGGTCATGACGATTTCGGCTGCGGAACGCTTCATTTCGTCGTCATGCTTAATGCCGGTCGGAATGCCACGGCCGTTGTCCAGCACGCTGATGGAATTATCCGGATGGATGGTGACGGTGATGTCGTCGCAATGACCCGCCAGCGCCTCATCGATGGCGTTATCGACAACTTCGAACACCATGTGATGCAAACCGGTACCGTCGCTGGTATCGCCGATATACATGCCAGGCCGTTTACGCACGGCGTCCAGGCCTTTTAATATCTTTATACTTTCAGAATCGTAGTCGTTTTGATTTGCGTTGGGTACGTTAGTATTGGGATCACTCATCAGTTAAGGCGCTTTATGGTTATGAAGTTTGAATGGCGTGTTTCAACTTTTGGAGATTTTGATTCTTTCCTGTCAAGAATGGGAATCAAATCCTCATCGGCATAACGATGTATTTAAATTCTTTATTTCCAGGGATGGTCACTAACACACTGCTATTGGCGTTTTCAAAAGCACATTGGACGGTTTCGCTATTTACATTGTTTAATAAATCCAATAGATAGGTGATGTTCAAGCTGATATCGATCGATTCATCATCGTATTTTATTTCCAGTTCTTCCTGAGCATCCTCTTGTTCATTATTTTTACATAGGATACATAGATTATCTTTATTAATAATCAAACGTACACCGCGGAATTTTTCACTTTGATTGGAAAGAATGGATACTCTTTGCAATGCCTGGAGGAAGGTTAAACGTTCTATTTCAAATTGCTTGGTGTTTTTTGTGGGGATGACCCGATTGTAATCTGGAAACTTACCATCGATGATTTTAGATGTCAGGATGATATCAGAAAACGAAAAACGCACTTTGTTTTGAAAATATTCAATATTTATCAGATCTTCACTGTCGCTAAGCAGCTTTGACAATTCAAAAACTGCTTTACGCGGCAGAATAACTTCCTGCTTTTTCTGTGTGTTATCCAATTCAGTTGCGATATAAGCCAATCGATGTCCGTCAGTACCCACAGCAATTAACTGCTTGTCTTGTATCAGTAATAATAAGCCATTCAGGTAATAGCGAATATCTTGCTGAGCGATCGAAAACTGGACATGATGCAAAAGTTTTTTGAATTCATTTTGTTTAAGCGTAACGAGAATGTCGGATTTTAGATCTTCAACAATCTCAGGAAAGTCTTCAGCGGGTAGTATTTGCAAGTTAAAGGCGCTCTTAGCGGATTTCACCTGTAGATGATCATCTTGTCGGGTTAGCGTAACTTCTGCTTCGGACGTCAGTGAGCGTAAAATATCCTGAAGTTTCTTCGCTGAAACAGTCAGAGAAAAATTTTGTTTAGTCGCAGGATCTCTTGCAGCCGCCGTTTTGATTTGTATTTCCAGATCAGTGGTCAAAAAAGAGGTCTTTTCCTTGTCTTGCTGAATTAAGACATTTGATAGGATGGGTAATGTCTGACGACGTTCTACAATTCCGGTGACTGTTTGTAGTGGTTTTAGCAATGTGTCTCGGTTAGTTTTTATTAAAAGCATTTATATATAAAATAGTAATAATTAGATAATGTCTTCAATACTTCTGTATATCTTCTAACATCCAATGAAGATCAACAAGATAGCATAGATTTTTGATTAGTATGATGACTGTATAATGATTGGATCGTTTGTGGATAAAAATACAGAATATTTTATAAATATGAGTTATGCACAATGTATTAGACAGTTATCAACCTCTTAAAATAAGTATCAGTGCATTAAAATCTCGGCTTACCACAGGGTCGGAAACGCGTAATTCGTTAATTTTCCGATAACCATGTAACACGGTGGTATGATCTCTTCCGCCAAACGCCTCACCGATATCCGGTAAACTCAGAGAAGTCAATTCTTTAGCGATAGCCATTGCCATCTGTCGAGGTCTTGCAACGATACGTGTGCGTTTTTTTGAATACATTTCAGATACTTTGATTTTATAGTAATCGGCGACGGTTTTCTGAATATTCTCAATGGAGATTTGGCGGCTTTGTACTGCGAGTAAATCCTTTAACGCTTCTTTGGCCAGATCCAGCGTTATTTCCTGACCGATAAAGCGCGAAAAGGCGAGTACGCGTTTTAATGCCCCTTCTAGTTCTCGTACGTTGGAGCGGATATGTTTGGCAATAAAAAAGGCGACATTTTCATCCAATTTAATTTTTTCTAATTCGGCTTTTTTTAACAGAATCGCAACGCGCATTTCCAATTCAGGCGGCTCTACGGCGACGGTCAATCCCCATCCAAAGCGGGATACCAGTCGCTCTTCCAATCCAGAAATTTCCTTAGGATAAGAATCGCAGGTGATAATGACTTGTTTATGCGTTTCAATCAGTGCATTAAACGCATAGAAAAATTCTTCTTGGGTACGATTTTTTCCGCCGAAAAATTGCACGTCATCGACTAACAGCAGATCCAATGAATGGTAGTACAGTTTAAATTTATCGAAAGCTTTGTGTTGATAAGCACTCACGACATCGGAGACATATTTTTCCGCATGTACATAACGAATTTTTGCGGATTTGTTATTTTCATGAACATAGTTCCCAATTGCTTGAATCAAGTGGGTTTTACCTAAGCCTACGCCGCCATAGATAAACAGAGGGTTATAGGCGATTCCAGGCGATTCAGCCACCTGGATGGCGCCCGCTCGAGCCAATTGATTAGCTTTTCCTGTCACGAAATTATCAAAAGTGAAACTTGGATTCAGGCGGCTGGGATTTTTCTTCGCAGCTATATATGAAGCATTGGGTTCTGGTTTGGATTCATCTTGTTCCTGAATGGGGGATGTATCAGGTGGAACATTTTTTGTTTCGGTTTGCTCAGTAAGCTTAAGATGGAATTGGATTTTCTTGGCGAAGTATTCATGTGCCATGATTTCTATGTGAGAAATGAAATTATCTTTCACCCATTGACAGACAAAACGATTGGGAGCGATGAGTACGACTTCACTGTCGCTATTTAATGCTGGATCAATCTGTAATGGTTTGATCCAGGTATTAAATTGTTGAGCATTTAATTCTTTTCTGAAATGATCAAGGCAAGATAACCAGAAAGTGTTGAGTGATTGCATAATTTTTTGTTCTTTATCTGTCTGGTTTTGAAAAGCAGCCACAGTGCGTTAATGTACAAAAAATGTCTAATTTTGGATTTCTAGGGCATCAATCAGTCGTGTTTTATCTAACCAAGCTGCGCCCAATATTACTAAATCTTGATCGTCAATGTGTGCGGGCATCAATGAGCTGCGTTTTTGAATTTGAATGTAATCAACTTTCCATCCACGTTCAGTTAGCATCTTAGTTGCATTTGCTTGTAACGTTAAAAAATCCTTGTCACCGGAAATAATCTTTTCCTTGATCTCAACAAGCGTTTGATACAGATGGCAAGCTTCAATACGTTGTACTTGATTCAAATATTGATTGCGAGAACTTAACGCCAATCCATCGGGTGCGCGAACCGTTTCACCAGCAATCGGTTCAACAGGCAAATTTAATTGGCGAACCATTTCACGCACGATATGCAACTGTTGATAATCTTTTTTACCAAAGACAGCATAATGGGGTTGAATAATATTGAATAGTTTCAGTACTATCGTTGCAACACCACGAAAAAAACCGGGACGAAATTCTCCTTCCAAGATATCCGCTACAGAGGGTAATGCTAACAAGAATTCCTGTTTTGTTGGGAAAAGAATTTTTTCATCGGGTGCAAAAACTGTATTGACATTCAGCTCGGAAAGCAATCTACAATCTTCATCAAAAGTACGCGGGTACCGATTAAAATCCTCATGAGGCAAGAACTGAAGCCGATTGACAAAAATACTGACAACCACACAATCAGCTAGCCGTTTTGCTTGCTTGATGAGCGCCAAGTGACCGACATGCAAATTACCCATGGTAGGAACAAAAGCAATTGTCCGCTCATTGCTCAGATTTTTACGCAGAGCGGTAATGTCATTAAAGATTTTCACACGGTTATCATCAATTAAAATTCATGCTCTTCACTTGGAAACTGGCCCGTTTTGACAGCAGTAACATAATTGGTAACGGCTTCTTGAATATTTTTTGCGCTTGCCATAAAGTCTTTAATGAAGCGAGGTTTTTTACCTGGATATAGCCCTAGCATATCATGCAGAACCAAAACCTGAGCGGAGCAATGAATTCCTGCTCCAATACCTATCGTTGGAATTGACAGGGTATGGGTAATTTTTTTAGCCAGTTTTGCTGGAACCACTTCCATAACCAATAACCCAGCTCCTGCTTTTTCCAGTATTTTTGCATCATCTAATAATTGCTTGGCTGATTTTTCCGAATCGCCTTGTAATTTATAGCCCCCTAACTGATGAATAGATTGGGGAGTTAAACCAATATGAGCGCAAACCGGAATACCGCGTTGGGTTAAGAATCGAATAGTATCTGCCATGATTTGGCCGCCTTCAATTTTGACCATATGCGCACCCGCAGCCAAAATTTTGGAAGCATTCTCAAATGCTTGTTCGGGTGAAACCTGATAGCTGCCAAAAGGCATATCGGCCATGATGAATGCTTTACTGGAGCCACGCGCAACGCAGCGCGTATGGTAAATCATGTTATCCAGCGTAACCCCTAAGGTGGTACTTTCTCCGTGTAAAACATTGCCTAGTGAATCACCGACCAGTAAGACATCGATACCTGCATTTTCCAGCATCGTTGCAAAAATAGCGTCATAACAGGTTAAAACAGTGAATTTTTCATTGTTCTCAACCATCTTTTGCAATGTGGTCTGGGTAATTCTCATCGACTATAGGAATATTTAATTAAGCCTTTGCCATTATCAAAAACTTGCTTTACTTGGAACAAATTACCTAATACAAACAGGAATGTAAAGTACTGTGCAAGTATATTTCGGCAAGCCCATGATAATGCATTGGGTATATTCAAAGGATATTTCAATATTCAGCACGGATGCCTATTGGTAGCACCTATTATTCTTCAGAATCGTTTTAGAGTATCTCTATCCCAACAATCACTAGGCTGCTGAGCACAGCTCTCTGTTCAATGTGATTTATCTCACAGCTATTCTAAGCGGATAGCGCTATTTTGAATACGCAGTTAATTCTTACCTGCGGAGAAATCCGTATGAAGTTGAAAATCCTGACTGCTATGCATGTCTTGCTTGCAGATTATAGTGGTTATTCTGTATGCAAGGTTTTATTTTGACCACAAACTAACCTAAGGAGTATGTCATGAATACAAAGCAAAAACCTGCCTGCATTCAGAGTGAAGCGATTGCAGCAGTGGCACAACAAGGCGTCGAACGTGCGCTGGCAGCACGTAAGCATATGGTCGAATTGTCTTCAAAACAGGCTGCAGATGTTGGTGGTGGATTATATGGATTGTATTCTCCGATTATTGCAGGAGGTATATGGGGTTCTATCGATATTTTCCAACCTTCTTTTGAAGTTAATTCCTTCAATATTAATTTACAACAATATTCATAAGGATTCTTTATGAAAACCGAACCCGAAACACTTTGCCCAAGCGCTCAGCCAAACTGGGAAGGCGCGCAAGTTTTCGCGGTCGTCGGTGGAACGCCAGATAGACCGGAAACGGCCTATCTGGATCAAGCCCAGCCGGTGACTGATGAATTACTTGCTATGGCTGCGCCCGTTGCACCGGCGGAAGTGTTCCGCTTTTCTGCGCCTTGTGCCAAAGGTGCCTGTGCTCATTTTGATGAAGGCGGTCAAAGTTGCCGTTTGGCTGAAAAAACTGTTCGCTGGATTCCAGTTGCGTTTGAAAAACTGCCTAAATGTGCGATTCGTAATGATTGCCGATGGTGGAAGCAAGAAGGTATATCAGCTTGCAAGCGCTGCCCACAGGTTGTGACAGTCAATTACGATCCTTCGCTTGGGATGCGACAGGCGGCTGATCCTAAAATTAAATGAAAGGATGTGCTGAGAAAATTGCAGAAATTTTCTGATTATTACTGTGATTTTTCTCACAGAAAATCTTGTTTAAATTTATTTGCATGTATTAAATATCTCATTCTTTTAGTGTAGTAAAGAAGCGACTTAAAAACTCAGAGATATTTGTAATACCTCACAAATAGCGACTGGCAGCCGCGTTGTAAGTGAGGTTTGTAAAATTGGCTGCCAAATAAATACTAGGAGAAGAATCATGTATGAATTAGAAATCCATGAAATTGAGCAAGTAAATGGTGGATTGATGTATATAGGTTTAAGTTGGTATGCGTTAGCATTTATGGGAGGATATGCTGTAGGTGATTATATAGATAAGCATTATATTGCACCTCTCTGGTGATAAGCATTATTTAATCAAATAGTATTTACCAGTGACCTAAAACCACTCTATTTTTGATAATTTTGGATAGAGTGGTTGAAACTTCTATTAGAGATTTTAGAAAAAATAAACTGATTTGATTATGAATGAAAAAATATTCCGTTCCGAAGCGCTATCTTACAAGCAAGACCGCCTACACGGGGATGTATTGATTGCCCGGTCACCTGCAATCAGTTTATTGGTCTGGATCGCTGCGCTATTTGCTGCTGTTATAGTGGGTTTTGCATTCTGGGGAGAATACACGCGTAAGGAACATGTCGCGGGCTATTTGTCCCCGACGCAGGGAATGATTAAAATCTACTCGCCACAGGTAGGTACCGTGCTTGAAAAATATGTGGATGAAGGGCAGCAAGTCAAGCAAGGTGATGTGTTGCTGACTATTTCCAGCGAACGTGCCACGACCACGACGCGGGAAACTCAAGCTGCCATGCTTGCGGAGCTCAAGCAGCGGCGTGATAGCTTGCGGGTAGAACAAAGCAAACAGCAAGAAATCGATGCACTTACAGGCAGTGGCATCGCTGGACGGATACGAGGGCTGGAAACCGAAATCCGCGAAGCCCAAGCGCAACTGAAACTCCAATCCAGCCGTGTTGCCAGTGCCGAGCGTACTGTGGTGCGTTATGAAAAGTTATTGCTAGAGAGCTTTGTCTCCGATGCTGCATTGCAGGAGAAACAAGAAGAATTGATCAATCAACGCAATCAGCTTGCGCAATTAAAACGTAGTATTACCAGTCTGAATCGTGAACTGAGTAGCGCACGAGTGGAGCTCTCCACCTCTGGATTAAAACGCGACAACAATACCTCTGCAATCGAACGGCAAATTTCCGAGCTGGAACAGCAGCTGACTGAAGCGGATGTACGGCGCAGTGTCGTCTTAACTGCACCCGCCGCTGGCACGGTCACTACCATTCTGGCTGAAATCGGACAAACTGCTAATCCCAATGCTCCATTGCTTTCAATTCTGCCAGAGGGTGCTGAATTACAAGCACAACTACTCGTACCAACAAGAGCAGCAGGTTTTATCAAACCAGCTCAGCAAGTTTCATTACGTTATCAAGCCTTTCCTTATCAACGCTTCGGGCATCATTTGGGGGAGGTCGTTGAAATTGGGCGCACAGTTATTCAGCCGAACGAATTGAGTTTGCCGCTATCCATTCAGGAATCGGTATACCGCGTTACCGTTCGTTTGCCACAGCAAAAAGTTCATGCTTATGGTCAGGCGATGCCTTTGCAGGCAGGCATGGTACTCGATGCTGATATTCATATGGATCGGCGGCGTTTGATCGAGTGGGTGTTTGACCCGCTATTATCGATTACCGGCCGTATTTAAGAGGGTGCTATTATGCTCAAATTTTCCCTTAGCCATCGTGTTCCGGTGGTTTTACAAACTGAAGCTGCGGAATGTGGCTTGGCGTGCTTAGCGATGATCACCGGGTACCATGGACACCGTATTGATTTGGCGACTTTGCGTGCTCGTCATGCCGTTTCATTGCGCGGTTCAACACTGGCTGATTTAATGAGAGTCGCAGGTCTACTCAAACTTACACCTCGGCCTCTACGGCTTGATCTCGAACATTTAGCGGAGCTTAAGCTGCCTTGCGTGCTGCATTGGGATTTCAATCATTTTGTGGTATTGACGCAGGTTCAGGGTAATAGAGTCATACTGCATGATCCCGCCGTCGGTGAGCGTGAAATGCCTATAGCAGAATTTTCTAAACATTTCACCGGAGTGGCTTTAGAGTTAACCCCTACGAGTGAATTTAAGCCTCGTAACGATATTCGCAAGGTAAAATTGTCAACGCTTATCGGCCGTTTGCAGGGATTAGGCGGAACGGTTACGCAGATTCTGATTCTGGCTTTGGTATTGCAGCTTTTCGCCATACTGGCGCCCTTTTATATGCAATGGGTTGTGGATCAGGCATTGGTTGCACAAGATTATGATCTGGTTACCGTGCTGGGAATTGGTTTTCTACTACTTGCCGTGGTGCAAACGGGCGTGACCGCTTTGCGTGCATGGGTTCTGATGGTACTGGGCACCACACTGAATTTACAAATGATCACGAATTTATTCCATCATTTGATTCGCTTGCCCATGAGCTGGTTCGATAAACGCCATGTAGGTGATATCGTGTCTCGCTTTGATTCACTCAATGTTATACAACGCACCCTAACAACGGGATTTCTGGAAGCATTGATCGATGGTGTAATGGTCATCGTTACTCTTGGAATGATGTTGTTTTACAGTATCAAGCTAGCGCTGATCGCGATTGTTGCTGCTACGATTTATGCTTTGCTGCGTTTTGCCTTATATCGTCCATTTCGTCTTGCCACCGAAGATCAAATTGTTCGAGGTGCCAAACAACAAAGCCATTTCCTTGAAACCATCCGGGGTATGCAAAGCATCAAACTGTTTGCTCATGAATCTTCCCGCACGGCTACTTGGCAAAACCTAACAGTTGATCAGTTCAATGCCGGTATTCGAACTCAGCGTATGGGCATTCTATATCAAGGATTGAATGGCCTGTTGTTTGGGGTAGAGAATATTATTACCATTTGGTTGGGCGCAATGCTGGTTTTGGATACTGCGAACGGAAGTGGTTTTTCGATAGGAATGTTGTTTGCTTTCATTGCTTATAAAACCCAATTTGTACAGCGAATGGCTGCATTGATTGAAAAAGGGTTGGAATTGCGCATGTTGGGATTGCATACAGAGCGAGTAGGTGATATTGCACTGACACCCGTAGAGCAGTTCGATGAATCAGTCAGTGTCAGTGCGGTTTCCCTCGATGGTCGAATCGAAGTAAAGCAAGTCGCTTTTCGTCATGCTGAAACAGATCCTCTGGTGCTGCAAGATGTCAGTTTCAGTATCCAGGCAGGTGAGTCAGTGGCTATCATAGGTCCATCGGGTTGTGGTAAAACAACCCTGGTTAAACTCATGTTAGGGTTGCTACAACCAACCGCGGGAAGTATTGAAGTCGATGGTGTTCCACTAGCGCGCTTGGGTGTTACTAGATACCGCCAAGCAGTGGCCAGTGTCATGCAGGATGATCAGTTATTTGCCGGCTCAGTTGCTGAGAACATTTGTTTTTTTGACTCACAAGTGGATTACAAACGAATTGAGGCCAGTGCCCGATTAGCGGCAATCCACGAAGATATTGTCGCCATGTCAATGCAATATAATACGTTAGTGGGTGATATGGGAGCTGTTTTGTCAGGTGGCCAGAAGCAGCGCTTGTTACTTGCGCGTGCGCTGTATCGCCAACCCAGTATTCTTTTTCTGGATGAAGCCACCAGTCATTTAGATATTGCTAGAGAACGCAGTGTGAATGAAGCTATCAGTACACTTAAACTGACTCGAATCATTGTGGCGCACCGTCCGGAAACGATAGCCAGCGCAGACAGGGTGATTGTGCTAAACGGTGGGAAAGTTATTAAAGATGCTCCCTCTGCATTATTTATTCGTCCCTTGGGATCGATGCAATCTTCCGAGAATGAGCAGCAGTCGGTTGCGGCGGCCAGTTAAGTGGATTTTAAGCGCTCATTTGTTCCAGTTTTTGTTCCTGGCAAGCTGCTAGCAGTGGAGCAATATGACCAAGGCCTGGAATATGACAATCCGGTGCAATTTCGAATAGGGGTTTTAGCACGAATGCGCGTTGTGACATACGCGGGTGCGGTAAAGTCAATGTCTTATCATGGCATTTTACATTGCTGTACATCAGAATATCGAGATCCAGCGTACGCGGTGCGTTTAAGGATTCGCGCACGCGTCCGTGGCGATGTTCAATATCCAGCAGCGCTTTGAGTAAATCATGCGGTGCAAGGTGGGTTTCAATGAGTGCTACCGCATTGATAAAATCCGGTTGATCCAATCGTCCAACAGGCGCACTTTTATACAGCGAGGAATGGCTCATTAAGCATGTGTCAGGAAGTTGTCTTAATTCATCAAATGCTTGCTGTATTTGGGAAATCGGATTTTCCAGATTACTTCCTAAAGCGATGAATGCTTGATTTGGTTTTTTACTCATGGGAACTACATGATTAGTTATTATCGTTTTTAATGGTGTTCTCTACATTCAAAGCGGGATCCGAAGGAGCTTTTTTACGACTGCGCCTTCTTTTGCTTTTTTTCGGTGATGATTGCTTGAGCAGCATTTTTTCCCGTGTTTCATTCTCTGCTGAGAGAAAGGTTTTCCACCATTCGCCCAATTCCATGCTTAACTCACCACTTTCACAGCGTAACAACATGAAATCGTAAGCAGCACGAAAACGCGGATGGGTAATCAACCGGAAAGGTTTGCGTCCTGTGCGATCCTCAAAACGGGGTTGCATGACCCATACCTCTTGGATGATCGCATCAAAGCGACGAGGAATGGCCAATTTTTTACGTTGTATCGAAAGGATTTCATCCATTGCCTTAAATAAAGCCGGCATTGGTTTTTCACCCGAAGCCCGCAGTGAATTCCAGGAGGAAAGCACTTCATGCCATAATAGGATAGCAAACAAGAATCCTGGCGAAACCGGTTTATTTTGCTTGATTCGCTCATCGGTGTCCCGGAGTGCAATAGTGATGAAACGCTCGCCCAAAGGCTGTTCCAGTATAACATCGAGCATCGGTAGCAGGCCGTGGTGTAAGCCGCGTGCGCGCAAGTCAACAACACAAGATAATGCATACCCGGACAATAATAACTTAAGCATTTCATCAAACAAGCGTGATGGCGGAACATTTTGCAATAAGGGTGCCAAATCACCGATGGGTTTGGCGGTTTCCTCTTCTATCTGCATATCCAGTTTCGATGCCAAGCGTACGGCTCGGAGCATACGGATAGGGTCTTCCCGATAACGCTGTGTCGGATCTCCAATAACGCGCAATTTTTTGGCTTTGATATCTTCATAACCATTCAGATAATCAAGAATTTCTTCTTTGGCGGGATCATAGAAGAGCGCGTTCACGGTGAAATCACGCCGCACAGCATCTTCTTCCTGACTACCAAAAACGTTATCACGTAACAGGCGTCCGTGTTGATCGGTCAGCGTGATCGATGAGTGATTATTATCATCTGTCGATGAATGTCCACGAAAAGTCGATACTTCTACGGTTTCAGCACCACATATGACATGGACTAGGCGAAAACGTCGGCCAATAATACGTGACCTACGAAAAATGTGATGCACTTGCTCGGGAGTCGCGTTGGTTGCCACGTCAAAATCTTTGGGTGTCAATCCCAGTAACAAATCACGTGCGGCGCCTCCGACAATATATGCAGAAAATCCGGCTTGCTGCAGACTGGTCGTAATTTTTAAAGCGCACGGATTAATCTGGTTGCGTCGGATACCATGTTGTTTAAAGGGAATAGTGCCCAGCTTTGCTGTGGATTGAGAGATAGCAGCAGGTGCTTTGCGGCTGAATACCTTACGAAGAAATTTACGGATCATCGAGAATGACTAAAAGTATCCAGCATTAGTTATACAACGGATGTCCATTCTTCATGATATTTACAATCAATTTAAGTCAGTCAAATGAAAATTCAGTTGAAGCTAGCCGATAAGCCGGGTTCTGTCATGGACAGTCATTCCTCTAGATGTACAGTTACCTGTGCATTCAAGCAACCTACCCGCAGGCTCTGCGAGCAGCATCATCGCCTGCCTATTTGGTCTTGCTCCGGATGGAGGTTACCGCGTTTCACCGTAACTGAATACGCTCGTCTCTGTGGCCCTATTCCGCACCTCACGGTGGACGGCCATTAGCCGTCATCCTGCTCTATGGAGCCCGGACTTTCCTCCCCCTGTGTTCAAAATGAACAGCAGGCAGCGACTGTCTAGCCAGCTTCGTCGGCTATTCTATCATTAGCAAGAGCGATCGGTTAGAGATTGTCGGCTACTTGATCAGCATTGCATTCACTTGTGTTAACGTATCTTCGTCGAGTTCACCCGCTTCTGCACTCAGACGCAATCTTGACATCAAATAGCTGTGATAGGCTTTGGCAAGATCGCGTTTTGCAGAATACATTTGTTGTTGTGCATTGAGCACATCGACTTCCGTTCTGACACCGACTTGTTGTCCAAGAATGGTTGAATCCAATTGACTCTGACTTGATTTCAGCGCTTGCTTGAGTGCTTTTACCTGCGCAATACCATTGGTGACATTGAGATATTGCTGACGTATTTGGAGAGTAATATTGCGCCGGGTGTTTTCCAGATCGTGTAAAGCCCTATCCTGAAGAGCCAGTGTTTCGCGTACGCGGGATTGCACAGAAAAGCCTTGAAATAGTGGTACATTGAGTTGTAGACCGATTGATTTTGAGACAAGATCGATTCCGCGACCGGTAATGGAACCACCCACACCTGTTTGATCGCTATACTGTGCAACGAGGTCTAATGTCGGGTAATGTTGTGCCCAGGCTTTTTTTACATCTTGATGAGCCGATTCATAGGCGGCTTGCTGTATTTTTAAGGTGAAGTTTTTTTCTTCAGCAGTGCGTACCCATTCATCCATATTGCTATATTGTAGGTTAGCTAAATCGGCAGCGATTTCTCTGGCACCTACAAGATGTTCAGGGAAACGGTTAATAATGCTTTGTAATGTGCGTTTCCTGATTTCAAGTGCATTCCGCGCGGCAATCTCTTGTGAAGTGGTTAGATCATGACGTGCTTGTGCTTCATTGGTATCCACTATGGTGGATACTCCTACTTCAAAGTTACGTTTGGCTTGTTCCAGTTGTACCAAAATCGCTTTTTTCTGCGCTTCGGCGACTTCTACATCGATTTGGGCATCCAGCACATCAAAATAAGCTTGTGCTACGCGCAAAATTAGATCTTGTCCAGCAACGACAAATTGTGAATCAGCTTTGCTGACCTCAATTTTTGATTGCTGATAGATGACGATATTTTCCATTCGGAACAATGGTTGTGTCGCTGATATCGTCACACCGCGGCTTTGAATTGTGTTTAGCGGAGGATTAACGATCTGTCCTCCTTGACTGATGTTACCGGCGTCTACCTGCTGGACCGTACGTGAGCCTGTTAGTGTAATAGTCGGTAAAAAACCGGCTCTGCCTTGCGGCAATTTTTCCTGAGCCGCTTGATAGGCAGCGCGTGCCGATCGATACTGAGCATCCTGCACTAATGCGTCATGATAAACACCGATTAAATCTGCAGCTTGCAGAGCAGATTGTCCTATAACGCATATAAAACCAGCAAAAACGAACTGCAAGAATTTCATATTGATTTCCGATAAGAGTTCGGAGCTAATGATATTTCAGCAATAGGTTGATCGCTGTGATAAATAGCACACACACAATTTTAATACTCAAAAAATAAACCTAGTCGGTTGCAACGCATTGATGAACGGTGCCGTACAAGCTTCAAATAACCGAGTTGTAGTATATTCGCCAGGTGCTACACAAGTGATCAATAAAGCTTCCATGACTGGATCTTCTCCCACGATCGCAAATAATCGTCCGCCCGGGCTCAGGCTTTTCTGAAAAGCTTCGGGTAAAACAGGCGTGGATGCAGTTAACGCGATGACATCATAAGGTTCATGTTTAGACCAACCTTGTGCTGCATCGCCTTGTTCGATGGTTACATTCATAATTCCGTGCGTTTTAAGATTATTTTCTGCCATGGCTTTTAGTTCAGGCACGATCTCGACACTATAAACGTGAGCACCTTTTTCAGCCAATAGCGCTGTTAAGTATCCACTGCCACTGCCGACCTCAAGAATTTTGTCTGTTTTATTGACATGGAGCTCCTGCAAGATGCGAGCCTCCATTTTAGGTGTCAGCATCACTTGACCATGGCCCAGGGGAATTTCCATATCCACAAAAGCCATTGCGCTATTTGCAGGCAGAGTAAATTCTTCACGCCGTATTTTGTACAATAAATCCAGTACACTATCGTCCAATACATTCCACGTGCGGATTTGTTGTGCAACCATATTAAATCGAGTTTCTTCAAGAGTCATTTCTAGATCCGTATTCTTAAATTGAGGTAAGACTTGCAATTATTTCACATTTCCATTAGCTTCACAGCATCAGCTAGGGGTCCGTTTTCAGAATTGCCTGATATTCGGTGAGATAGTCCCTTAATACCTGACGCGGATAATGCCGCCGTAGGGAAGCTGGGATTAATCCTCCCGCTCTTTATGGCATCTTAAGGAGCAACACTATTATGAGTATTACAGTTTTAAATCAAAAAAATTTTTCTAATGCAACAGCGCAGGTCGATGAAGCTGCCATAAAACCGCTGCCCAATTCGCGCAAAATCTATGTACAAGGATCTCGAGTCGATATTCAGGTTCCGATGCGTGAAATTCGTCAGAGCGATACCGCTGCCAGTATGGGTGCAGAAAAAAATGCACCGATATGGGTTTACGATACTTCAGGTCCCTATACCGATCCTTCGGTAAAGATCGATATTCGCTCCGGATTACCTACCTTGCGCGAGCAATGGATCGAAGAGCGTAATGATACTGAAATATTGACAGGTCATAATTCTGCATACAGCCAGGAGCGTTTAAAAGATCCCAAGCTGGCGGACATGCGTTTTAATTTACAACGGCAACCGCGTCGTAGCAAGAGTGGATTGAATGTAACGCAAATGCATTATGCGCGGCGCGGCATTATTACACCCGAAATGGAATTTATCGCCATTCGTGAAAATCAGCGTGTTGAAGCATTCAATGCACAAAATCATGATTTATTGACACGTCAGCATCCTGGGCAGGATTTCGGTGCATCGCTGCCCAAAATGATTACACCGGAGTTTGTGCGTGCCGAAGTGGCACGCGGACGCGCCATCATTCCAGCGAATATCAATCACCCGGAATCCGAGCCGATGATCATCGGGCGCAATTTTCTGGTGAAAATCAACGCCAATATTGGTAATTCCGCATTGGGCTCGAGCATACAGGAAGAAGTCGAAAAAATGACCTGGGCGATCCGCTGGGGCGGCGATACAGTGATGGATCTGTCTACTGGTAAGAACATTCACGAAACGCGCGAATGGATCATCCGCAACAGTCCTGTACCGATTGGTACGGTGCCGATTTATCAGGCATTGGAAAAAGTCGACGGCAAATCGGAAGAACTGTCCTGGGAAATTTTCCGCGATACGCTGATCGAGCAAGCCGAACAGGGTGTTGATTACTTTACCATCCATGCCGGTGTGCGTCTGGCGTACGTGCCGATGACCGCGAAGCGCATGACTGGTATCGTGTCGCGCGGCGGTTCGATCATGGCGAAATGGTGTCTGGCGCATCA
>JAMXAE010000038.1 GCA_024281695.1 Nitrosomonas sp.
AGCAATTCTATTGCGGGAATGCTCTGCGGCTGCGATCTCGGCTCGTATTCTCGCCGCCGCCGCCGCGGTAGCTTTTTTATCCGCTTGAGAACGTGCAAATACTGCCTCTTTCGCCATGACCTCAACAGCTTCTCGTGCGACCGCATCTTCTAGCGCTTTTGACTCTAAAACTACACGTTCCTGCATGACCGCCAAGGCAGCCGATTCAGTTCTAGCTTTTTCTAACGCAATTCTGGTAGCTACTTTCTCTGCTTCAAGTTGAGCCTTGGCTTTATTTGTGGCAATAATTTTTGCTTGTGCTCTAGTTATTGCCAGCCCTGTAATTTTCTGCTCAATCTCAAGACGTTCAACAACAACTTGTTTTGCATCAATCATAGCCTTGGCGCGAATTTCTGCATCTTCTAATAAACGCTGTTCCATCTCGGCCTTAGCACTCGCTTCTTGCGCAGCGAGCGTATCCATTTGCGCTTTCGCGGCTGATGTAGTTTTTAACCGCATTTCTGCTTCTGCTCTACTTCTTGCTGCATTCCTGGCAGCTACCTCAGCTTCTGCGCATATCTTCGCTTCTTTAATCGCTTTTTCGTCTGCTTTAATGCGTTTCTGATACTCTTTTGCCGCACTAATCTCCGCTTTTTTCCTCTCATTAGCGATTGATGTTGCTTCTTTCTCAATACGCAAAGTCGCTTCTGCTGCAGCCAACGCTTCAGTCTCTCTCTGCATTCGTTTGTTGATCTCTTCAAGCAAATCAGATTCTGCAATAAGACGAGCTTTGATAGCATCAGCCACCGTATTTTCTTTTGCAAGAATAGATTCTGCTATTTCAGCTGCAACTTTTTCTGCATCCGCTCTATCTCGCGCCGCAATAGTTGCTTCGATATCTAATTTCGCCCTTTTTTTAGCTTTATCGGCGGCTGCCGCTTCAGCTTCTACCTTTTCCACTGCTGCCTGTACGGCAGCAATTTCAGCTTGCATTTTATTTTCTTCCGCTTCTCTCGCCAACATTTCAACATCCAGACGCCGAGCAGCTTGTGCCAGAGCTTGTGCTTCTATTCGTACACGAGCTTGTATTTCTTCCATCGCCTGTTTCTCAGCTTCTTCACGCGCCTTGGCTAAAGCAATAGCTTTTTGTGCTTCCTGAATTTTAGCATTAGCCAGCAACATCGCATTTGCCTCAGCTTCAATAGCAGCTAATGCAATTAAACGAGCATCTTCTGCGATCTGCGCTCCATGCATAGCCGCTTCGGCAGCTTCATTTTCTTTCAATGCCGCTGCATGAGCTCTATCTAATGCAACGGCTTCTTGTTCAACGCGCCGTTGCATTTTTTCAACAGTAGACACTTCAGCTTTGATTTTAGCTTCTAGCAAAGCATTTAGGGCTTTCTCAGCTTTGTACTGTTCATCAGCAAGACACTTAGCTTTAAATTCAAGTTCTCGGCGAGCATTAGCTTCTTTGGTTGCCAGAACCTCTGCTTTGGCTCTGGCCCGGGCTTGCTCAGTCGTAATAGCTTCCGTCTGAATCTTTGTTTCTGCCGCAATTCTGGCATTGGCCTCGGCACGAGCTCTCGCTTCCGCAGCGACTCGCGCTATATTTTCCGCCTCAATACGTTTATGTGCTTCCTTGATAGCCCGATCTTCCGCACTCAATCGTTCAATACAAGCAGTCTCAAACCCTTGTTTTACCTCATTCATAGATGAATATTGTTGATTGGAATCAGGGACATCATTAGATGGAAGCTCACCATCAGACATATTAACTCCTTTGTCGTGATGAGATTCCGACGACAAAGAAATCTTGCGTAGTGAACTAAGTAAACGTGACCTGAATGTCATAAATTATTAACCAAACCAGCAATGATTTGAGCTGCCAATGTTAATAAGTAGCTTTGAGTAAATGAATTGCAACTATAACAGTTCTAAGCAAAAAGCTTGTTTTGGAAAAGAAGGGAAATAACGTCTGTTTATATATTAGAAAGCAAATACTGATATGAAACAGTAACATGATTATTTACAATAAATAGCTTAAAAATTCATCGGAATCAGTTCATACGAAAACCAAAAGATTTTATGGCATATTCATTTTTCTGATATTAAGAATTCCCATCATTAAACTTTGACCGTCATATACCATGCGTTCCAGAATTGGGGCATAAAAAGGCATACTAAGTGCTAAAACAAAGAGACCAATAGAAAGCGTAAGCGGAAAACCAACCGCAAAAATATTTAATTGCGGTGCAGCTCGTGTCAGAACGCCTAATGCAAGATTTGTAATAAGCAAAGCAGTTAACACAGGAAGTGATAATTGAAGCCCTGATTTAAAAATTTCCCCTCCCCAGTTTGCTAATGTAGTAAATGTTATATTTGTAATCGCATCAGGACCGACAGGTAATGTAGCAAAGCTTTGTGAAATTAAAGCAATCATCATCAAGTGACCGTCAATAGCAAGAAATGCCAGACTGGCAATTACCCCCAAGAAGCGACCAATAATATCTATCTGACCAGAATTTTGTGGATCAAAAAAAATTGCAAAACCCAACCCCATTTGCAAACCAATTAGCTCACCCGCCATCTCCACAGCCACGAAAACAATACGCATGACAAATCCAATAGCAACACCAATGATTAATTGTTGTAACAAAATGATTAAACCAATACCTGTCGATGGATCAATCTGTGGTAATGATTTTTCTACTGTGGGCACAACCAAGATAGTAATCATAATCGCCAGTCCCAGTTTTACTCTGACAGGAATGCTTGGATTTCCCAAGATAGGAGCTGCTGCCACCAATGCGAGAATCCGACTAAGGGGCCAAATAAATGTTGCCAATAATGTATTTAATTCTGCGGTGGTTATACTGATCATTATGCTAACTTAACCGAAAGATCAACAGATTATAATTGTTGTCCGCATCAAAAATAGTGGGTGCAAAACTCACCTCTAGTTCTGCCAACGTTAGCCAACCGCAAGCCAAGGAATGCTAGTAAAGAGTCGCTGCATATAATCTGTCATAAGATTGATCATCCAAGGCCCGGCCAGCACAATGACCAGAAACATGACTAATAGTTTAGGTATAAATGACAAGGTCATTTCATTAATCTGTGTCGCTGCTTGGAAAATACTGACTAACAAGCCTGTCACCAAAGCTGAAAGCAACAAGGGAGCAGAAACCATAAATGTGATTTCAAGGGCTTGCCGACCAATAGTCATCGCGCTTTCTGGAGTCATCGCTTTTTTCCTTTCAGGTATAGAAGCTTTGAGTTAATGAGCCGATGATTAAATGCCAACCATCAACTAAAACAAAAAGCATTAATTTAAATGGAAGTGAAATAATCATCGGTGACAACATCATCATACCCATCGCCATCAGTACGCTGGAAACAACCAAATCAATGATTAGAAACGGGATAAATATAACAAATCCAATCTGAAATGCAGTTTTGAGTTCGCTGGTGATATAGGCCGGCACAAGTATTTTTAAAGGCACTTTATCACGACTCTCGATTTCTTCGCTGCCTGAGATCTGCACAAAAAGTGCTAAATCTGTTTCTCGAGTCTGGTTTAGCATGAATGATTTTAACGGCACGCTCGCTTTATCGGCAGCCTCCATAATACTGATTTTATCGTCAGAAAAAGGCACATATGCTTCTGTGTACACCCGGTCAATAACTGGCGACATGATAAAAAAGGTCAAAAATAACGCCAATCCGAGCAATACCTGATTAGGTGGAGAAGATTGCGTACCTAATGCTAGCCTCAGTAATGATAAGACAATAATGATGCGAGTAAAACTTGACATCATTAATATCATCGCAGGTAAGAATGTGAGCGAAGTCAGTAATAATAGTGTCTGCAAGTTCAACGCATAGGTCGTACTGCCATTTGCATTGGGCGAACTGGTGAAGGCTGGAAAGCCGGTTTTTTGTGCATATACCGGAAGAGCAATAAAACCCACAAAGAAAAGTATCACCTGCAGTAAACTACGCTTTCTTAGATAAATCAGGCAACGATAAAAATTTAACCTAAGCCCACTCATAGTCGTATGCTGAAGGTATACATGGATCATCCATTTTAAATTGTTAAACATTATTTTTTTTAATACTCTCATTAAGCTGTGCAACAAATTCTTCAGCAAGCGGATTATCCTGTGTTTTATCAATACTATCCGTTGCAGGCTTATCCATAGCATGTAGTTTGTTGACACGACCTGGCGCCACACCAAGAACTAGCCAAGTGTTATCAATTTCAACAATCACTACCCGCTCTCTCTGACCAACCCCAATCGCGGAAACAATCTTGAGTTTTCCTGTAGCGGTAGTGGGTATAAGCGAAAAACGTTTGAGTAACCATGTAATGCATCCGATGATCGCCAATACCAGCAGTAACCCCCCTATCATTTGTAGCGTGCTCTCAGTAGATATCACCGAAGGAGGAGGAACATATCCCGGTTTTCCTGTCTCAGCAAAAGCAGAAAACGGGAGTATCAGTACTAAGAGCATCCAATAACGATTTAACATTGATAAATTCTAACGATTAAGTTTACGAATACGTTCACTGGGTGTAATGATGTCCGTTAACCGGATACCAAACTTATCATTGACAACCACTACTTCACCCTGTGCAATCAGGCAACCATTGACCAGCACATCCATGGGCTCACCAGCCATGCCTTCCAACTCGACAACTGAGCCTTGCGCCAGTTGTAATAAATTCTTGATAGCAATCTTAGTGCGTCCCAATTCGACAGTAAGCTGTACAGGAATATCAAGAATCATATCGATATCATGACGTGCATTATGCAACGCACCATCTTTGGAGAATTCTTCGAATACCGATGCAGCTTGCGCCTGTACTCCAGGCACAGATTTAGTATGACCAGAATTACTTGGTGTTGATATTGCTTGTTCTGCCATAGCTGTCGCCCAATCAACAGCCTCATTTGGAGTAGACGTTGTTTGCTCCGCCATAGCTGCGGCCCAATCATCAGTCGCAGTTTGATCGTTTGTTGTAGGCTCTGGCATATTAATCTCCAATGAATTATTCAGTTTCCGACGAGGAGGTTATCGCATTGACTTTGAGTGCATACCGTCCATTCATGATCCCATAGCCACAATCCATAACAGGTACGCCGTCAACATGTGCTGTAATAGTTTTAGGAATTTCCAATGGGATAATGTCTCCCGCTTGCATACTAAGAATCTGATCAAATGTTACTTTTGTGTGTCCGAGGTTAGCAATCAGCTCTACTTCAGCACCTTGCACTTGCTGTGACAATAGTTTAATCCAGCGTTTATCAACTTCCAGGTGATCACCTTGCAACGCGCTGTACAAAGTATCTCTAATGGGCTCAATCATGGAATATGGAATACAAACATGTAACTCACCCCCTTGGTTACCCATATCAATATCAAAAGTAACCGTTACCACGACTTCATTAGGTGTAGCAATTGTAGCGAATTGAGGATTCATCTCAGATCTAATATATTCAAATTTAACTGGATATACTGATTTCCAGGATTTCTCATAATCTTCGAATACTACATTTAGCAAACGTTGGATGATACGCTGCTCGGTCTGAGTAAAGTCTCTTCCTTCGACTCGAGTATGGTATCTGCCATCGCCACCAAACAAATTATCTACAATCAGGAAAATTAAGTTAGGATCAAAAACCAGTAGTGCAGTGCCGCGCAATGGTTTCATATGAACCATATTGAGATTGGTCGGCACCACTAAATTTCGTACAAACTCACTAAACTTGATAACTTTAACGGGGCCAACCGAGATATCAACCGTACGTCGCATAAAATTGAATAAGCCAATACGTAATAAGCGCGCGAATCTTTCATTGATAATCTCATACGTCGGCATACGTCCACGAACAATACGTTCTTGCGTAGCAATGTTATAGGGTCGAACACCCCCCTTAACTTCTTCTTTCTGGACTTCATCGCTTTCGCCAATGGCACCTTTGAGAAGTGCATCAACTTCGTCTTGTGAGAGAAAATCCTCAGCCATGCGTAGTTTACTGGATCACAAATGATGTGAATAATACTTCCAGTACATCCTCTTGTAGTTCTGTTGATTCCATGGATTGTTTAATTTCATTGGTAATTTGTTGACTTAATTGCTGCTTCCCTGCAATGCCAGCAACATCTGTGGCTTTCTTACTAGAGAGTAACATCAGAATACGATTGCGGATATCCGGCATTTGCTTCGGAATTGCCGCTACCACAGGTGTTTCCCTGGTTTTTATGGTTAATCCAACCTGTAGATATTGATTATTTTCTTCTGGTTGAAGATTAACAGTAAAAGTATCAAGATTCACAAATGTAGTTGGTTTTTCCTTAGGTTTTGTAGATTCTGATCCTCCATCACCCGACATCTGCATTGCATACCATGCACCACCAGCGCCTGCTCCTATAGCAATTACTGATATCAATATTATGATTATTAAACTCTTCTTACTCTTTTTTCCATCTGTTCCAGACGGTGCTTCAATTGTTTTGGACATTTTGCTCAACTCCTTATCTGATGAGCTCAATTATCTTGGATAGAACAATAAACTGATATGACAAATAGCAAGGAAATAATGTCGCTATTCCCAAATACGGAAGCCAAACAAGAATCTAATGAGCATTCAGGCAGAAATACAATAAACTTGCTCCGCACCCTCCACGCCTATCCCTACGGCAAGCCTACAGGGTATTACTGCGCATAAAACCAAAATGGCGCGCTACTACGCTAACGTCAAAAACGCAATCTATTGAGCTCTCGTGGCAAGATCACGAGGAATTGCAAGTTAAAAGTAAGAAGCCACATGCTATTCAATCGGATAGTATATGGATTAGAAGAGGAAGGACAGACTCTACAAATGATCAAGCATATGTATTAACGATACCGTTATGCCTATTTGGCAAGACAGTTGTTTCAATTTCACCAACTATTTCTGTTCCCGTATTTGTATCAATCAAGCCAATTGTATCTCTGGCCAAGTTATGTGCTTGCTGTTGCTTATTTTCTTGTTGAAATGAATCAGCGCCAACCATGACATTACCCAGTTGAATTCCATTTTCAGCCATCATTTCTTTTAGTCTGGGTAAAGCTGCTTCAATAGCTTCACGCACAGCTAAATGAGGGGATGAGAATTGAGCAGTAGCTTGATCTTGCGTAATACTTAGCATGACTTCAACAGGTCCAAGATGAGCTGGATTCAAACGAATTTCAGCTACTTGATTTTGTTGATTAGCCATCCAAACAATTTTTTGTGCAAACTCCCCTCCCCATTTTGGCTGACCTACCGGGAGATCAACATGAATATCCTGCAACGCTGTATTCAGCGACGCAGTAGAAGTGGCACTACTTAAACCGGATGATTGTGTTGAAATTGATTGATCGAATGTTGAAAATGTAGATTCTCCCATATTGATTGCGATAGTTTCGCTCAGCTCAGAAGAAAATGGTAAAGATTTGCCGTATGCGGCAGAATCTGCCTGATCCCATGATTGCCAGAAATCATTGGGTGAATAAACAAAATTGCTTGCCGCTACGATTGTTTGTGCGGATCTTTGCGGCAACATTTGATTAGCAGGTAAAAGTGTTGACCCTAAAGTTTGCTCGCTATCTTGTGGAATCAATGGATTCTGAAATAATGTTGATGTTGACGATGTCACTGGCACAACAGATACCATAGCTGCCATCATGTCTGGATTTGGTGCTAAATCAAATGAGAGTAAGGATTGATCTGTTTTGTGTGTTGCGTCCATAAACAAGTTGTGAATGATACTATTTACGTTGGATGTATCCGGTGTAGTTATAGCGGTGGCTACTGTAGTCGAACTTGTTTCACTATTTTCCGATAACGCTGTATTCTCAGAGGATTCTGTTGTCGTAGAAGCACTACTTGTCTCACGTTTGTTTGTTGTTTCCTTATTGGCGGTCTCAGAAACTTCACGCTCTAAAACTTTACCAAAATCCTCTGTGGCAGATTCTTTCATTCCACCAGAACCAATCAATGGTATAGAATTATCAGTCGAAGATTTGATTTGAGATGCAATTGATATATTTAACATAAGCTTTCAACCTCACACAATTGTTATATCACTACTGGTAAATAAGCAATCTTCATGCCACTTAACTATCGCATAAAATACTACTCACTCTCTTTTTGCGAAAATGAATCACGTCGAGAAGAATTAGAAGCGAACTCATCTTGCAATTTCTGCTCATATTTCATTTGTTTCTGATTCTCAGCATCTTGCTGACGTTGTGACAATGTATCGTAGGATTTCAGTTTACGTTGATAAGATAAAAATTCATTTCCTCCTTCAATCTTTTTGTTTTGAGCATGCAACACCACTTGCCGCTGTTCATTAACAGCAGCATCCAGTTTATCCATAAAAGCAATGAAATTACGCCATTCAAGATGATTAATCCCTTTTTCTGTAGCATTCTGAAAATGTGACTGATAGCTGTGACGATATTGCAGAAGCAAATTTAACTTTTTCTCAGCTTCCTGTAGTTGAAGATTTAATTTCCCTAGTTTCTTGGCAGAAGCATCCGTTTGTTGTTGAACCAAGTCCAAAAGTAATTTCAAAGAGGATGTTATTGGCATAATAATATCCGTCCTTAGTTATCGAATCTATTCGTTACCCAATAATTGGGTCAGCTTCTCAAGACTATTATCAAAGTTTTCCTGCTGAGACATGTTTTGGTGTAAAAATTTTTCAAGCGCAGGATAAAGCTTAATCGCCCGATCTAGCTCTGGATCAGCACCAGCGACATAAGCACCCACACTGATCAAATCATGGCTACGTTGATAACGTGAATATAAACTCTTAAATTGTCGAGCCATATCCACTTGTTTCTGCGAAACCACACTGGTCATAATGCGGCTGATTGAAGCCTCAATATCAATAGCAGGGTAATGCCCTGATTCAGCTAATCTACGCGATAGAACAATATGTCCATCGAGAATCGCGCGCGCGCTATCAGCGATGGGATCATTTTGATCATCTCCCTCGGTTAAAACCGTATAAAAAGCTGTGATCGAGCCATTGCTTTGGTTACCATTACCAGCGCGTTCCACCAGTTGGGGTAATTTAGCAAATACGGATGGCGGGTAACCTTTGGTAGCCGGAGGTTCACCAATAGCCAGTGATATTTCCCTTTGTGCCATAGCATAGCGAGTCAGTGAATCCATAATGAGTAACACATGCTTACCCGTATCTCGGAAATATTCAGCAATAGCCGTTGCATAAGCTGCACCTTGTAGACGTAACAATGGCGAGGTATCCGCAGGTGCTGCGACCACTACAGATCGTGCAAGCCCTTCCGCACCCAGGATATTTTCAATAAATTCTTTTACCTCTCGTCCTCGTTCACCGATTAAGCCGACAACAATCACATCAGCGCTGGTATAGCGAGCCATCATGCCAAGCAATACACTCTTACCGACACCACTGCCCGCAAATAATCCCATCCGCTGTCCTCGTCCAACGGTTAGCAACGTATTAATAGCACGGACTCCAACATCCAATGGCGTAGTAACAGGAATTCGCTCTAACGGATTATAAGGACGGCTATATAGAGGTACGCTGTGTTCTGCGTGAGTAGGTCCAAGACGATCAAGCGGCTCACCAATGCCATTTAGAACACGACCAAGCAGCTCAGGACCGACAGCAATATGTTTAGCTCGATCGGCTGCACGTCTGCGTGGATGCTGGAAACTACCAATTTTAGGCAGCTCACCCACAAGTTCCGTAGGAATTACCTTTGCTCCGGGTGCCAGTCCATAAACATCAGTCGTTGGCATTAAAAATAAGCGCTCTCCAGAAAATCCAACCACTTCAGCTGAAGCACTATAACCATTGGATAGAAAAATAGTACAACTACTTCCAACAGCCATTCTGAGTCCTATCGCTTCCATAACTAATCCCGCAACACGCGTAATCGTGCCACTTAATAAGTATGGGTTTGAAGGAGTAATCAACTGGGTACAATTCCTCAAAAAACTGTCCCATTGTTTATGATGAGTCATTTCAGTCTTTTTTCTCCAGCCAGCTGTCACTCCGACCAATGGCTGATAATACTCGCTGCCACCGAATTTCTGCGCTTCCATCGATCTCACTGCCACTGGCTTCAATGCGACAACTCCCTTTGGATAATTGCTCATCTTCGCGAATGGACCAGCCATCCTGTGCTAATTCACCATCCAGATACAGATGGACTAGTTTCGCATCATCGGGATGCAAATAAAGACGTGGATATTTCATCGCGCTAGGCAAATTCCGTATTGCTTCCTGCACGATGGGTATAATCAGTTCGGGTTTAATGATAAGTGCCTGTGTAACCATTTTCTGGGCGAGAGCAATTGCCAGATCCAGCAGGCTATCCGCCACCTGTTGATCCATCTGATGTAGATCCTGATTTAGACTAGATATGAGTACCCGGAGACGATCGATTTCAACAATTACTTCAGTCTCGGCTGCTTTCCTGCCTTCTGCATACCCTGTTGTGCTGCCTACTTGATAACCTGCAGCATACCCTTCTTCTCTAGTTTTTTCGAAAACTGCTGCAATTTCCTCTGCGGTCGGCAATATCATCTGGTTTTGTCCACCTACTTGGGAACTGTTTTCAGATTCTGTTTCAGCTTCTTGAGTTTTGCTAGCTGAATCTAGCGTTTCCAAAGAATCCATTTCCCATCGTTGATAGGCAGTAAGTTTTCCTTTGGAAACAAAATCGCCTGACATCATGAATAAGCCTCTGTTCCAATCATAAATAAGCCTTTGCCCCAATCACCAATAACACATACCCGCTATCGAACTTAGTTAAATAATTTGACAAACTATCCACGCTATACGAAGTTGTCTTCACCTTTTCCACCCAGTACGATTTGCCCATCATCCGCAAGTTGCCGTAATACTTTTAGAATTTCTTTTTGTTCTGCTTCTACTTCAGATACGCGTACTGGGCCTTTACTTTCTAGATCCTCTCTTAATGCTTCAGCCGCGCGCTGTGACATATTCTTGAAAATTTTCTTGCGTAACTCTTCTTGAGCACCTTTCAAAGCAATAATCAGAGATTCAGACTGCACTTCCCTAAGCAGCAATTGAATACCATGATCATCAATATCTATCAGATTATCAAATACAAACATCTCGTCCATGATTTGCTGTGCCAAATCTTCATCATACTGTTTGATATTATCAATAACGCTGGTTTCCTGAGCCGTTGGCACGAAATTAAGAATCTCAGCAGCCGCACGTACTCCACCCATCGCTGCTTTACGGATATTATTACTGCCCGATAAAAGCTTTGTTAATACATCGTTAAGTTCACGTAAAGCATCTGGCTGGATACTATCCAGGGTAGCAATACGCAATAATGTATCGTTACGTAACCGTTCAGTAAACAAACTAAGTATCTCACTCGCTTGATCACGTTCCAGATGAACTAGAATCGTTGCAATAATCTGTGGATGTTCGTTCTTGATGAGTTCAGCCACCGACGGAGCATCCATCCATTTCAACCCTTCAATACCGCTGGTATCACCTCCATGCAAAATACGATCAATTAAATTGGCAGCTTTTTCATCACCCAATGCATTGATGAGAACCTTCCGAATATATTCATCGGATCCTTCACCCAATGTTGTTCTTCCTTCAGCTTCATCGCAGAAATCTTTCAGAATATTTTCAACTTCATCACGTGTAATATTCTTTAAATTCGACATGGCCTCACCCAATTTCTGCACTTCTTTGGGGCCCAGCAGCTTAAAAACTGATGCTGCCTCTTGTTCTCCCAGAGACATTAGCAAAATCGCACTCTTTTTAATTCCGGCATCATCCATTTCCAGATACCCATTCTTTAACGACATTAGCGACGATAGCAGGCTCATCTACAGCCAGTTGTTTAGCTTTTTTCAGATTCTCATCAAACTCGTGCCTTTGTTCATATTTCTGGAGCTCTGCTTGCTTTGTATGTTGTTCTGATAATTGATCTAGCCCCTCTTCGCCAGATATCTTCTCAGGTAATACAGGAGCCGGTGGCTGAGTTAAACTTCTTAAGAATGGTCGCAGAATTTTTAACAAGAAAAACAAAACCAGGGTTGCAATTAACAGCTGCTTGCCAATCTCTTTAACCAGCATAATGTTATCTGGGTCTTTCCAGAATGCAGCATCCAATATTGTTTCATTTTCAGCGGTAAATAAGCTATTGGTTACCGTTAAAGAATCTCCTCTTTTTTCGTTATATCCCATTGCTTCTTTAACAAGATTATTGATTTCCTTGATCTCTTCAGCCGTTAATGGCTCATAAGTAATCTCTCCGTTCTCATCCACTTTTTTGCGATAATTCAGCACAACTGCTGCCGTTATTCGTTTGATATTTCCAGTTGCTTGCTGCGTATGCTGTACCGTTTTATCGACTTCATAGTTAATAGTCGATTCTTTTTTCTGATCAGTCGGTACAGTAGGTTTTTTATCACTGGACTCCTTGTCTTCGCCCGCTGCCTCGATTGGAGCAGTAGCAGGCTCAGGTGGACGATTGGATAGAGCGCCCGGAATTCCTCCGTCAAGCTTTGATCCCGTAGAGGTAGCCTCCAGTGTCTGTTGACTTCGAATAGCCGCAGCATCCGACTCGGTATTATTCGGTCGATAGATTTCCTCAGCACGCTCAATACGAGAAAAATCCAAATCTGCAGTAACCTGAGCGCGCACATTGGCGGCACCTGTGATCGGCGTCAGTATTGCTTCGATACGACGAATATAATTTTCCTCCAGCTCTTGTATGTATTGCAATTGCTTGGCATCAAATCCCTTATCTTGCTTATTCTCATGCTGAGTGCTGAGTAAGTTGCCACTTTGATCAACGACCGTAACATTCTTTATGGGTAAATTAGGTACACTACTAGACATCAGGTGCACGATCGCGCTGACTTGATCAACACTTAACACTCTGCCTGGATGTAAATTCAATAATACAGAAACACTAGGCTGTTGTTTCTCTCTGGAGAATACAGATGGCTTAGCAATTGCCAAATGTACGCGTGCACTTTGAACTGCCGATAATGACTGAACTGAGCGCGCCAATTCGCCTTCTAATGCGCGTTGATAATTAACTTGCTCAAGGAATTGACTAGATCCAAATTTCTGATTCTCCATTAACTCAAACCCTGGTAAACCACCTTTAGGCAATCCTTGACCAGCGAGTTTTAGGCGAACTTCGTGCACTTGTTTATCGGGAATCAAGATCGCACCGCCATTATCAGAGAATTTATAAGGCACATTCATCTGTTGCAAAGAGCTGATGATGGCAGCCCCATCCTGATCCGATACATTATTATAGAGAACACGATAATCTGGTGTCTGACTCCACATCAGCGCACCCACCAGTAAAGCAATAACGGCTGCTGCCGCTAGAATCAATCCTAGTTTCTTTTGATTAGACAACTGACTGAGCTGTTCTAATTTAAATACTGTCGTAGGTACTGCCGTATTGGATCCATTAGGTACTGTTGCCACGCGCTGTTCTCCTGCTTAATACTTGATTAACGTATCGTTAATTACAATGGGCGAAACTTTCAAAAGCTAAACAAGCTCTTTGCTTACTCATTAAATGAGTGGATATTTTTTCCGTAGCTAGAGATATTTAAACATTTTGGTAGGGAACAAAATCTTATTGATGTGATGATTATCGATAAATTTATAAAATATGAATGCTCAAATAGAATAGATTTGCCCGCTTTATTCAGATCATTAAGAAGACTTGTATAAATGTAAGCTGCGAGTAATCCCTAACAACTGTCACTTAAGTCAGTGCAAACAAATAAAATCATAGAAAATAAATCAATGCCAGCAGATCAGGAGCAGCTTCAGCTTGCGTTTGCCGCTTTTAATGAAGCCTCTGAACAGCTCTCAGGTGTCTATCAAGAATTACAGCATCAAGTCGCGCAATTAACCCGAGAGCTTGCTCTCGCAAACGGCGAACTGCATAAACAACTGATTGAGAAGGAGTATCTATCCCAGCAGTTAAGTTTTTTGTTGAATGCGTTACCTGGTGGAGTTGTGGCCCTTAATGTGCATGAATGTATTGAGCAAGTAAATCCAGCAGCCGTCTCTATTCTTGGAGAACCCCTACTCGGATTGACATGGCAGCAAGTAACTCAAGAACGCTTATCATCAACTACACTCATGAATGAGTGGCATTTAAAAACACCAATGACAGCAAATCAACGCCGTATCCGCGTTGAAAGTAGTGCCACGGATTCTGTAGGCAGGCGTATCCTGCTAGTCAACGATATTACCGAAGCTTATGCAACACAGGAACAAATAAGACGTAATCAACGCTTGACCTCAATGGGTGAAATGGCGGCAAATCTTGCTCATCAGTTACGTACCCCGCTTTCGACCGCATTGCTCTACGCCAACCACCTCGGCAGCGATGCACTAACTCCTGCTGAACGCCATAAGTTTGCAACCAAAACCATTGAGCGTTTGCATCATTTAGAACACCTAACAAAAGATATGTTACGTTTCGTAAAAGGTGAAACAACCCAACTCGAGAATGTTGTAATTAGCGATTTATTAGCGGAATTGCGACAAGTTATTGAACCTCAGATGATTCAATTTAATTTGCAATTCATTGTGCATGATCATAGTAATGCAGAGAGTTTAATGACTAACCATCAGGCATTATGTGGCGCAATGATTAGTCTACTTGAGAATGCAATACAAGCCTCATCCCCAGGCGATCAAATTGTTTTAACCAGTGATCTGGAAGCAGAAAATATTGTTCTGAGTGTGCATGACGATGGACCCGGTATTGATAGGGCATTACAAGAAAGATTATTCGAGCCTTTTTTTACCACGCGCTCAGAAGGGACAGGTTTGGGTTTGGCTATTGTGCGAGGAGTGATTCAATCAATGGGAGGTAGTGTACAGATTAATTCATTACCTAATGCCGGAAGTGAGTTTGTTATACGACTGCCAAGAAAGAAAGGAGATTGAAGCTATGAATACACTGCCGATTCTGATAGTAGAAGATGATAAAGACTTACTAGAAGCCATTTGCGCCACCATCCAATTGGCTGGTTATCAAACCCTCGCTGCATCCAATGGTAATGATGCAATGTCTTTTTTACAGGAAAGCCAGGTAGGGATGGTTGTCAGTGACGTACAAATGAAACCCATTGATGGATTGACTCTTTTAAAACAAATCAAAGCATTTAATCCAGAACTGCCGGTACTACTGATGACAGCCTACAGAGAGGTCGATAAAGCGGTAGCTGCGATGCGCTCAGGTGCCTGTGATTATTTGCTAAAACCATTTGATCCAGATAGTTTATTGGCGTACATCAAACAATATGCGTTGTCTGAATCTGAGCAGGATGGTGAAATTATTGCTCAGGATACACGTACACGAGCGTTACTGTCTCTTGCCAAACGCGTAGCTAAATCACCTGCAACCGTCATGCTGACAGGTGAAAGTGGTTGTGGCAAAGAAGTATTCTCACGTTTCATCCATCAGCACTCATTGCGTTCTTCCAAACCGTTTGTTGCCATTAATTGTGCGGCTATTCCGGAAAATTTACTGGAAGCGACCTTATTTGGCTACGAGAAAGGAGCTTTCACCGGTGCAATCCATGCCCAAGCAGGGAAATTTGAGCAAGCCGAAGGTGGCACATTACTGCTGGATGAAATTTCGGAAATGCCACTCGAGTTGCAAGCAAAACTGTTACGAGTATTACAGGAAAGGGAAGTAGAAAGAGTGGGCGGACATAAAACGATTAAATTGGATATTCGGGTACTAGCCACTTCTAACCGCGATATGCTGACACTGGTTAAGAGTGGCCGATTCCGTGAAGATTTATACTATCGACTGAATGTATTTCCGATAGAAATTCCTCCTCTGCGCGAACGTCCAATGGACATCGAACCTCTAGCGCAGAGAATGATAGAAACAACAATGGTTGATTCAGGACAGTTACCTCACAAACTTACACAGGCAGCCATTGCTAAGTTAACTCAATATGCCTGGCCTGGAAATATCAGGGAATTGGAAAATGTGATGCAACGAGCAATGATCCTTGCAACCGATACGATTGAAGCAGAACACATCACTTTACCCGAAGCTACTTCTGCTCGGGAGGTTGATGACATGCGAAGCTCAGAATCGTCTTCGCAAGATATGAAAACACTAGAACGTAACCATATTTTGGAAACTCTCGCAGCGGTTAATGGTTCACGAAAATTAGCCGTTAAAAGATTAGGAATTTCTGAAAGAACTTTACGTTATAAGTTGCAGCAATATCGAACGACAAGTTAACAAACACTTACATTTCCATATGGAACTGATTTAATCAAATTATTCGAATCTCCTGAGTTTCCGATAAACACTTGACGATAAATTATGCTGGAGTAGATTATGGACACCCCCGGAATTGATAACATTTTACAGCAACTGCAAGCAGCATCAGCATTGGCATCTGGTACAAAAAAACCATCTGATGCTAGCGAGATTACAAATGTTGATTTTAGTGAAAAACTTAAAGCTGCAGTCGATCAGGTTAATAACTCGCATTTAACAGCTAATAAACTGAGTGCGCAATTTGTCAGCGGTGAATCCAATGTAGATTTGCATGAAGTTATGATTTCACTGCAAAAAGCAAATGTATCATTCCAATCGATGGTACAAGTTCGGAATAAACTAGTAACAGCTTACCAAGAAATTATGAACATGCAAGTTTAGTTAATCTTCCATCTCCATTTCCAGCTCCAACCAATTCTCTTCCAAATCAGCTACTTTTGCTTCGAGTGTTGCGCGAATAGCACTGAGCTGTTCTATTTCATCGCGGGAACGATTCAGGTAGGTTCCCGGATCAGCCAACTGACGACTTGCTTCATCCAATTCTCTTTGCGCAACGGTTAAGGCAGCCTCAAGTTTTGATTGTTTAGAAAGCAATATTTTTTTGTTTGGCTTGGGTGATATTTTTTGTTGCGCTTTTTGTGAAATTGGGCGCGATTCTATAGCTTCACTAGAGCGATGAGCTTCTATCCAATTTTTATAATCTTCCAAATCGCCGTCAAGCAACTGCACTTTACCATCGGCCACTAGCCATAGTTCATCAGCCACTGCACGCACCAGGCTACGATCATGCGATACTAGTACCACGGCACCTTCATAAGCTTCCAACGCCAGAGTCAGCGAGTCACGCATATCCAAATCCAAATGATTGGTTGGTTCATCCAGCAATAGCAAGTGGGGTTTTTGCCATGCCAGCAGAGCCAGTGCCAAGCGACTTTTTTCGCCGCCGGAGAAACTGGCTACCGGGCGATCTTCACCATCACCACCCAAACCAAATCGTCCCAGAAACTTTCTCAGTTCCAGTTCCGTTTGCATAGGAGCCAATCGCTTCATATGCTGCAAAGGAGTTGCATGGCCATCCAAATTCTCTAGCTGATGTTGTGCAAAGTAGCCAATACGTATATTGGGCGCCCATTCCAAGACACCGGAAGTAGGTTTCATCTCTCCAGTGAGCAGTTTTATCAGTGTAGATTTCCCTGTTCCATTAGGACCCAGCAAAGCAATCCTGGCACCTGCCTGCAAAACAATGTGTACATGTTGAAACAGCAGATGATCGTCATAACCAAAGCTCATATCCTTTACACGCAACAAAACATCAGGACTACGCTCAGGCGCTTCAATCTGCAATTCAAAGTGTCCATCTTCAACATGAATGGGCGCAATGCGCGCCAGACGCTCCAGTGCCTTGATACGACTCTGCGCTTGCCTAGCTTTGGTTGCCTTAGCGCGAAAACGTCGCACAAAATCTTCCATGTGAGCAATTTTCTTCTGTTGTTGTTGCAGAGCTTGCGCATGTTGCATGAGATGTTCAGCACGTGCACGTTCAAAATCATCATAATTACCGCTATATTCATCGATGAGACGATTATTAATATGAGCGATACGATTAACACAGGCATTGAGAAACTCCCGATCGTGCGACACCACGATCAGACTCCCCGGATAACGCGCCAAGTATTGCTCCAACCAGAGTATAGCTTCAAGATCCAAATGATTGGTAGGCTCGTCCAGCAATAACAAATCAGCTCGATGCATCAAAGCGCGAGCCAGATTTAAGCGCATGCGCCAGCCCCCCGAGAAATGACTGACCGAATGTTCCAACACAGCATTAGTAAAGCCCAATCCCTTCAATAACTGTGCTGCGCGTGCTCGCGCTGTATAGCCATTGATAGCCTCATAATGCTGCTGTGCCTCAAACCAAGCTGAGTCATGTTCGGCTCGCGCCAGAATCTTTTCCAGTTGGCGCAATTCAATATCACCGTCCAGCACAAACTCAATGGCAGGCTGATTGGAATTAACAATCTCTTGCTCAACAAAAGCGATGGTTTTGCTCGACTGTAAGCTAACCTCACCACTATCCGGTTTGGCCACTCCACGAATCAAACGAAACAAAGTTGATTTACCACAACCATTCTTACCAACCAAACCGACGCGCTGGTTAGCAAAAATCTGCAAGTTACTGTTTTCCAATAGAGAGACCCCTCCTTGCAGATAGGTCAGACAACGAATATTTAGCATAGCACCTTAAAAATGCATTACATCCATAAAAACATAAATTAAAAAACACCCAACTTATTGAATATATATATACAGAAAATTGCTATAAAACTTATCTGAGTTACTGCTTATTATTCTCGCCATACGGCCCGGCGTCATTGATAAAGTTAGTAATACCGCAAGCAGGGAAAATCATCACAAACTGCGTTCTTGTTTCTTTGACTTCATCAAACCGGCCAGAATAGACATGAACAACCTTAATTCTGGCAAATTCTATCTCTCTTGAATAGCCATTATCTATAACAATTCACTGCTATCCCCCTGACGAGAAAGCACCTCGACCTAATTCAGCCCTTATTGGTATAACAAGTTTTCACATAACTTATTGATTCATATTGAATAATAAAACCATGACCCATTGTAATATCATCTTTTCCCAAATACTGAGTCACCTCGGAATTTCCGGAGACTATTTTGTGGAGTTAAGCTGCATTAGCCGCCACTTCCAGTGGGCGACAATACGCTCGTTCAAGTTCTGCCAGTGGACTACTGTAGATTGCCTACTTTCGTATGATATATATTATCAGCGCAGTTGGATCTCAATTTTTTACTGCGCTTGTTTAAGCGGATGCACTCTGTGTGCGTAATGTACTAATTTTGTTTAACCCATTCAAGAGTTAAGTAGTAACCGTTATTTGTATTAATTATAGTTCCTTGCCAATTCCCATTCTTGTTCTCCCAAAAGCTGGTAGTTGATTTCTGCGACTTTAGTTCTCCCAACGAATGACTAGGAACTAATTCCTGAAAATCAGCCAGATATTTGGACGCATCTGTTGCTTCGATAAAGCCACTTTCCTTTTTTAGTAATACGATTTCTTCCATTGAGAAAATTATCCATGATTGGGCTTGCTGGTGTCCGTCGATATTATCTTCCTGAAACAAGACCTGGCAATTTCCCTTAAACATTTCCTTTTCCCCAATAGGCATAACCGCCCGTTGCAAAAAACCAATTCCAACTTTCTCTTTTAGGTACGTAACTGGAGATTCAACCGGTCATTGCAACACTGCTAAAATTTTCTGTGATGGCGATAAAAAGTTCAACGTTTTTCTTGGTCGATCATTTAACTCTTCTGCCATCATATCGAGTTGCTCCTGTGAATAAACAGATAGATCAGTCTTTTTAGGCATATATTGACGGAGTAGTTTATTAGTATTCTCATTGGTTCCTTTTTGCCAAGGTGACTTAGGATCACAGAAATAGACTTTGATATTGGTATCAATAGTGAACAGTTTGTGTTGCGCCAATTCCATCCCTCGATCCCAAGTCAACGATTTTTTCAGTTGCTGGGACAGCTCAATGATTTTTGGGTGCCGCAGATTAAATCGCCTTCCCAGTGTCCCGGGATGATTCGATCGTTCACCTCTTCCGGTCGATCATGGATGGATACCGTATCAATAATGCCGCCCCGGGCATTGCCTTTGGTATTGAAGGCTTGGATTGACGCATTATCCGTTGCGTCCGCAACTGCCGGAGTAGCTCTTTCTTAAGGCACCACGCGATTGAATAAACAGCGTTTTATAGAGAGTCTCATGTGAAATATGCATAGCCGATGCTTCAGGATAAGTTTGTTTCAGCCAACCCGCCACTTGCTCTGGCGACCACTCGCTAGCCATTTTATCCGATACGATAGCGCATAAGTTGGCGTCGTCATTAAGCTTATGGCTTTCATCCAGGCACGTCTATCGGCTGCTACGGCACGGTATTTCGACAGTCCGCCATTGCGGTTGATTTCTCGGGAAATCCTTGAAGTGGCCTTGTTGAGATTTCTGGCAATCACCTTAAAGGATAAATTAGCCGATAGGCCTCGTGATGTTTCCTCACGCTCTAGTAACGACAAGTCCCTAGCCAAACGTTTGGGCGGCGATGGCTTTATTCCACCGGATTTTTGTAAGTAGCAAAATACCGAACCAGTATGTTTATTCTATTGTCGACCGATTGCACTCAACGATTTGCCTTGTGACCATAGCTGCCACATCGTTTCCTGTTGATGATAAGTAAAACTTCGTTTTGAGGG
>JAMXAE010000039.1 GCA_024281695.1 Nitrosomonas sp.
GCTGCTTTGCCCACCTTGTTTTGGTTGCGCGAACGCAGCGCAGCGACGGCATCTATTGACAGTGCGCATTGGATACGTGCGGGATTCGGGCGATTAAAGGCTACTCTGCGCCAGGCCAGTATGCATACTGATTTATTTCGGTTTTTAATCTCGTTGACGACTTATTATGCTGGCATCCACATTGTGATTGTCTTGGCGGCAGTCTACGCGCAAGAAGTGATGGGATTTAAAACCCAAGACACGATCATTCTCATCATGGTGGTTAACGTGACGGCTGCCTTGGGCGCTTTTCTGTGCGGCCATTTGCAAGATCGTATCGGGTCTAAATGGAGTATTGCGATCACCTTGCTCATCTGGTCGCTTGCGATTATTTGTGCCTATCTTGCGGTCAGTGAGACGCTATTTTGGATCGCTGCCAATTTAATCGGCATTGCACTGGGTGGCGCTCAATCGGCTGGCAGGGCGTTAGTAGGACAATTTACGCCATCTGGACGTCAAGGAGAGTTTTTTGGGTTATGGGGGTTGGCTACAAAACTTTCGGCTATTATCGGTCCACTGACTTATGGTGGAATGATTTACCTATTTGCAGGAGATCATCGCATAGCGCTATTGAGCACGCTGATATTCTTTTTTCTTGGTTTGCTACTGCTCGCTACCGTTGATGAAAAAAGAGGGCGTGAGATGGCTAAGATTGGTTATTGAAATTTTATTTTTAAAAGCCTGTAGGAATCTATATATTGTTCCTACAGGTTACTTCTCAGTCTGTTAACGACATCGAAGGAAAAATCATAATAATAGCTTTCTTTCTCAAAGCTGATGATTAATCTTTAACTTCGTTACGACCTTCCGCCGCTTTACCTTCATGTGTCGTGCCGTAGCCTTCAGAGGTTGCGCTTTCTGGTGCTGTAGGTTTGCCACAAGCAACTAATGTTAATGCCAATAATGATAATACAAAAAATGCTGAAAGTTTCATTTGTAGCTATACCCTTAAAATTTATAAAAATACTTCTAGTGTTTTATTGTCACTTTAAGACTATAGCACGTTACGAAGAATAATCCTTTATAAAATTGCTTTTTGAGGTACTGACCTCGTTGGATTATATTTCCTAATGCACAGGCTGCAGAGTCTGCGGATGAGTTTTAATATTCATCAGAACCATAATGTTATAGTCTTAGGGAAGTGCTGATCAATTCGCTTTCTCAGATTCCGCCGCAATTAGAATCAATGACTTGCACGCTAAAAATTCTCAAAAACCGAATAAATCAGCGCTTCCTTAGGAGACTTGCTGCAGCACTTGGTGTTTTCTGAATAATGGTGCGAAGAATTAAGACAACAAACAACTAGGCTGTAGTATTAATATTTTGTCCTAGGTGTGATGGCAGACTCTGTATGGATTTGTTATCTGGAATTGCTTCGATCAAAGCGAGAGCACCCTCAGCACCTAGATTTATTGCTTTTTTGAGAACTGCGATGCTGATTGCTTGACTGGTGCTGGCATCTGACATTGTTGTTGCCAAATTTGCGATACCTGTAACATCCATGATGATTCTCCTTATTTTCTATTTTCTATAATGTTAGTAGCGGCATGTAGGGTGGAATTTTTAGGAAAAATTCAGTTTTTAGCATTGATAGGCAGTCAATTGAGTTGTAATGCAATAATTAATCTTACAATTCGATTGCAGACTGTATATTGCATTTATAGCACTTTGTAGTCAGCAGGCAGTTTATTTTCTCAATTTAATCGCAAATTCAATTCCAGCTCACAGTAAATACGATACACACGTTTGTGATTCCATCCAAAACCCTTCACATTACGCAAATAAAAAAAGCATAAGCCAAACCCAAACCCAAACCCAAACCCAAACCCAAACCCAAACCCAAACCCTTGTGAAAAGTCGTCAGACGTAGTAATCAATCGGCGATTTCCTCGCTTACATCGTTGAGCGCCGGCCGATAACGATAGCTGGTCTCAGAAATGCCAAATGTTGTACAGACCAAAACGATACTAACGGACTTATCCTGTACTGCCCACTGCACCATTACCTTGCGCTGTGAGGGCTTTACCACTTTTTTCCGAGTGCCTCCTTCAGCAATTCATTCTGCATCTGGCTTTCCGCATACATTCGCTTCAGCCGTTTGTTTCCCTCAGACATCGCCTTCATTTCGGATAGCAGGGCAACATCCATACCGCCATACTTGCTGCACCATTTATAAAAACTTGCATTACTCATTCCATACTCTCGGCATAAATCAGCTACAGGAATTCCTCCTTCTGCTTGCTTCAATATCTGCATGATCTGGCTTGCCGTAAATCCCTGCTCCTTCATCAGTAAAATTCCTCTTCGTCTAAGATAGAAAATTCTACTGCTTTCCTCGTTTAATTCTTGGGGGGATTACCTGGGGCTGTATTGCAAAAATAAGCAATGAAGAGTTTGAAATGTCCTTTCTTATAGAAAAGCAATCTTAATTGAGCGTTAGCAAAAAGACACTTTCTTGTAAACGACTGAGTCCACGCTCCTGAAAGTGTGGATTTTGCGCGAGAACATCTATTTGAGTCAGTAGGCGTATCTCAGCATGTTTCTGGTAGAGTGCTTCTACTTCACTGGGAGAAACCGCAAATGGTGGTCCCATCATTTCTGATTGAGGATAGTCAAGGGTAATGAGCAGAATACGTGCTGCAGGCGGTAGAATGTGTAGCAGATGGCGAACATAACGTTTGCGTATTTCCGATGGCAGTGCGATGAGTGATGCGCGATCATAAACTGCACGAACATTGATCAGATCATCTTTGTTCAGATTAAAGAAATTACCGCACAGGATACTGATGCCACTTGCTTCGAAGTGATCGAATTTCCCACGAGCTACGTGATGTGCAGAATATCCGTTTTCCTTGAAGAAAGCTTGCACTGCGGTAGAACTCAGTTCAATGCCCAGCACCGAGTATTTCTTTTCTTGTAGCCATAGCATGTCATGACTTTTGCCGCATAACGGTACCAATACTTCGCTACCATGAGAGAGATGCAATTCCTGCCAGTATTGTCGCAGATAGGGATTAATCTCGTTCTGATGGAAGCCAATTTCTCCTTTTTTCCAGCGATTTAACCAATAATCATACTGCATTTTTATTTCATGAGCCTTATTTAAGAAACGCGATTGGTGGATCAAAATTAATCATGATTCAATATCTTATAAGTCTATTAAACTGCACAATCATGCATTTTGAGTCATGATGCGAAATAGATTTAATGAATAAATTTTATGGCTTAGTTCACCGATTGCCAAGCATCTTTTTATCTGTAGAAGCAAACAGATACTCATTTAAATTTTTGATTAAGTTATATTTATATATTTCATGGCGAGTTTGCTAATTGCTTAGATTGCAATCTCTTACTCAGAGGCAGATATTTAAATCTTTTTAGGTTATATTCCCCGCCGTTTGGGCGGGGCTGGGTCTCTATTAATGGAGAATATCTATTGTTTCAGTATTACTCATCACTATGTGATCTGTACAAAACGCCCTGCCGATGGCACGCCATTATTTTTTACGATAAAAAGCATATAAAAACCGGGTGGTGCAATGTTTCCGTTCGCTGGCGCTAAGGTCGTGAGTGTACTGACTGTACGATTTTGGATAGGTAGCTTGATATAGCGCTGTCCAGAGTCGGTATGATGCGTTACTGAAATTGGAGCAAGTAGCACAATCGATTCGATGTCCGCCGCTTGGGGGGTATCAACAGTAAACGAATTTCCGAATGTCAGCGCAGCCGGCGCAGTGGTAATGACAGGTTGACTTGCTCCTGTTAGATATCCGGGTGTATAAAGCTCGATCGTGTGTTGATCAGGATCAGTCGTTCCTGGAGCAACACCACCCGCTGAAAACACTCGACCATCCGGTAGTAGAACACAAACAGAATGGTATTGCCGTGGAGAATTGAGCGTAGCGGCAGTTGTATAAGTATCGGTTTCAGGGTCATAAATCTCAGTCGGTAAAATAGGGGTTGGCGACCATTTTTGACCATTGCTGTGACCACCAATAATCAGGATTTTTCCATTGGGTAAAACGACAGTATTAACATTGGTTCGAGCAAAATTCATGTCTTTGAGCCGTTTCCAACTGGCACCTGCAATTCCGTTGGTCAATTCGATGACTTCAGCACTTTGGTTATTTTTAACCGTTGCTACTCCGCTAACACCGCCGCCAAACACAAAAAGCCGAGTGCGGGGAGGTGAGACTGTCGTATCAATCATCAACAGACTCATACCTTCTTGGCGATCGTAGAATTGTTGCTGTCCGTAATCTGTCCAGTTGCCTGTTGTTGGCCCGGTAAGGGTAAGATAGGCAGTTTGTGTACCTGCGGCTCCGCTCCAACCGGTACGGGAATTGAAAATTTCACCCGAAGGCAACAGGTGCATGCCCGGATAAAGTTCCCCGAAAGCGCGATTGGCTCCGCTGATACTATTCCAAGCACCTAGACCATCAAAAACTTCGACTTCTTCAGCCAATGGACTGTTTCCAGAGAAAGCCAATATTCGCCCATCGTTAAGCCGCAGAGCTGTCGGATACCAACGTGCATGAGCCATGCTAGCTGTTGGTGCGAAGCTGCCGGTATCGGGATTGACAAGGTCGGGTGTGAAAAAATAACAGCGATTGTTAGTATGGCCTCCGCCATTGGTATCACCACCGATGACAAGAAGCCGCCCGTCAGACAAAAAGGTATGACCACTGCAAAAGAAATCATCGGGCAGAGGAATGATGGCGAGCGTCATCAGTTTGGTAACAGGATCCCAGATTCGAGCTTGCAAGGGATAATTCCGTTCGGCGGCGCCTGAGAAAACGAGTACACGTCCGTTTGACAGCAATGCTCCGTGAACGATGAAAATAGGTGAGTTCGCTAACAATTCCCAATGGTCATTGCCTTCACTCTTGCAAGTATGATGATCCACATCAGGGCAATGCTCGAGTCGAACTTTGGGTAGATGAAAGCAGATTTTTTGTACTTCTTGGTCTGTCAATTCTACCTCTTGTAATGCACGCACAAGCGCAGCCATACCTTGCATCATGTGCATTTCGACATGACAATGAAACAAAAAATCGCCTTGCAATTTATATTTATGTTTTACCGCATAATTTTTTCCAGAAGAATCGAGTTCATCTGTTTGATGATGAAATTCTTGAGCAGGGTCTAGCCCCCTGGTCGCATGGGTTTTGTGAGGCGAGGGCGGCAAGATTGAATCATTGTGCCCTTTCTGAGGCTCGCATTCGCATTCAAGCGGTAGGGGCCATAAAATAACAGGAGGAACAATGGTGTCGGCGACAAACGATTCAGCGGGACCAAAGCTTCGGGTGTCAACCATTTCACTGCCCCACTGCCAGCGCTGACCGTGCAAGTGGAAGTTATGCCACATCATTCCCAAATCAAGATTAAACACATACCAACGAATGCGTTTACCGCTTTGGGCAACAATAGTGGGCGTGTTTCCTACAAACGTTCGTCCGTTAATACAAAATGATTCAAGGCCAGCGCCGGTACGATCGGTAACGGTATGAGGTTGGGTGCCACTGTGATTCCAGGTGACTGTTCCGCCTGTGCGGATAGTTACATCATCTAGTTCGAACCGGGGTGGCGTATCCAGAATGTTGATGGTTGCGGTTGCTGCCCCGGTTGTAGTCACACGCACACGACCTTGCATGGGATGAAATTTGCAATAATATTCAAATGTTCCCTCATCGGGGAAGATGAATGAAAATGAACCGCCCGGATTGAGTGGACCGCTGTCATACAATGTAAAATCGTTTTTGCCAACCAGGCGATGAAAAAAAACAGGAATTTCGAGATCAGGTTTTTCGCAACGTGGGTTTCGCACGACGAGGCCACCGAAAAGCCCTCGATTAACTGCTTCCGAGATATCCATGTGATGATCATGAAAAGGCCATGCGCCGATGGTATCTTCTTTAACATCATACACATAACACCATTGCTCGCCAGGGCAAATGGCATCGCTCCGATTGCCATCGTCTTGGTGTGTGCCAAATGGCCAAGAGCCATCCGAGTCCACGCCATAATGGAGTCCATGTAAATGAAGACTGCGTGGTTTCTCATCGGTATTCAGAACGTGGATATAAAGTCGTTCGCCCGGCTGCGTGTATATCATGGCACCCGGGATTCTGCGCTCAGCTCTTGGTTCATTGATGTCTGCCGCAATTAGCGGATCGATTTTGAGTAGCGTAAATTTCTCATCGAGGTATTCGCGATATACCAATGCGCCCAGTTTTCTGCGGTCGATTTCGGAGGGCGGTATTTTGCCGTCTTCGTGCCCCATTGTTCGCATGCAGTCGATACGATGTTTGTGATGCTCGGCATCATCGGGAGCGACTGGAGAGTAATCGTGTAATGGTTCTATTTTTAAATAGATATGTCTTGTATTCATGATTTAACTCCTTTAGAGATAAATTCAATGTGAAGTCAATACACGGTTTTCGACTATCCGAGCCTGGTTCTATCAAGATAATTCAGCACTTAAACCAGGAAATATGCAGTAAAGTAAAGTGCTTAATCAATCAAGCTATCAGGCAATCGGATAACGAAAACGTAAAAAATTTTACAAACTGATTGAAGTGCTAGCACTCTTTCTACTTGGTTTTGCATATTCCCGGGCAATCAGCGCCACCTTGGGTAGGATGGCAATCGTCTGAGGGATCATCCACACACTGCATGCCTGCAGGGCATGGAAAACCGGCAATTCCTCCACACATTTGTTTTGGTTTTTGATCGCTGTAAGCTGAACTTCCCTTGGGCGGATACTCGATGCGCTTTCCATTTATCGGTTTAGTTGATTCTGCTGACCCGAGCTTAATGGTATCTTGAATTTTTTGTGGTTGTACTGCTTCAACATCAATGGATTCGACTTCTCCATCGGTATGCCGAGCGGTATATACACCAACAACATCTAATGGAACAGGACTTTTTACTACTAAAAATCCTTCTAGGAATGCGAAATCTACACAAACCCCGTCGATGGGACAAAAATAGCCTGCAATGTCAAAGCAATTTATCCCCACGGCACCATCCGGCTGCAGAACAGCTCCTTTGAATGGGGTAACGTCGAAGGGGCCTGGTTCAGAACCAAACTGTGTTGCGAGCGCCACTTTGGCTGCAATGGTAATTTTCTTATTGGTGGGGTTATGGATATTGACGATGGTGCGGTAGGTGCCTTTAGCTAAGGTACCGTCCTGATGTGGCAGCATTAACGAGCAAGCAACTTTTGCAGCGTATTGATACTCAGTTTTGATCATCTCGGGATGCTTAATCGATTCTGCCTGAGCAATTCGGAGAACTCCGGTGAAGCTAAACCAACACAACAATCCCAGCAGAACGGAGAAGAACTTAATCATAAGTGTTTCTTTCATAATAATCACCTCGCTTAGTTTTGTGCCGACATTAAGATGCGGTTTTTATGACTTACCGAATCCCATTTAGCTAATAGCAGGCTACTTATCTGGTTGACTTCGAAAGATAAGGTAACCGAATGCGATCTTATATAAACGCTATGCTGATTTGGCGGTTTATCAAGATCGGTGGTTTATTGTCTTTCTTGCGTGGCTTGAAAAAGATATGCTCATCAGGGTGCGGGGCGTAACGGGTCGATTCCTGGGATGAAAAATTCCCATATATGCGTGAATCTGAACGGTCAGAATTGTGTGGAGGGATTGAGTGGCTGCGCTCTTGTTGGTTGCCATCTTCATTATTAGGATGACTATAAGGCGCGTGTTTACATTTTTTCATGGTAGCTCTCCTTTGAATGTGATTGCTAGACAGGAATAAAACACTATTCTGGGGATCTTAAGGCTTAGCCTACTATTGCCTTATCAAAGTAGGCTGAATTGATAAATAAGATAATTAGTCAAACTATCCCCAAAATAAATGTATCACGCACTTGCAGCATGGTCAATCGGTAGCCGTGGTAGTATTCAAGTTTGAATGATCGCTTACGATTGATATCAACAGGGGCGGATGGTAGCGGTTTTATCAAAGCTGGTGCTGAGGTGTGTTTTGTTTTGAGTAAAAAATTACTCAACAGGGGAGGGTGTAAAAACTTCACTAAGTTGACTAGACTAGAAGAACCTCCTGGAGTTGGGCTGCCACTGGTCGCGTACAAATGTTCATCGACGACGGCCGAACCGAGTCCATGATGTGCAGTAGAGGCATTGGAATCATCGTGTAGCATTGACTGACCGCAGGATGATAGGCTTCATTAGTGATGAATGTACCAGCTTTCGATTCACCGCCGATGACATAGATCCAATTATTGATTACTACAACGGCAATATCGCCGCGAGGAGTCGGAAGATTTGCGCGTGATTGCCATTCAATAATTACTCATCGACTGATAGTCGCAATTCAGTTTCTGAGTGTTGGCAGTGGTTCGTCTTTTGGCACAAACTTTAGCGCAATACCGTTGTTGCACCAACGCTCTCCACGGGGAAGTGGGCCATCACTAAAAACATGGCCTTGATGACCCCCACAACGCACGCAGTGGTATTCCGTGCGTGGCTTGATCATTTTGAAATCAAGCTTGGTCGCGACGTGGCCGGCGATCGGTTGGGTAAAACTAGGCCAACCGGTCCAGCTCTCAAATTTATGCGCACTTTCAAACAGCGGCAGATAACAGGCGGCGCAAATAAACATACCTTCGCGATCTTCATACACCAGATTGCTGGACTCCGGGCGTTCGGTTGCTTCTTCAAACAGTATTTGGTAAGCCCTGGGTGAGACCAATTCGCGCCATGCTGCTTGGGGTTTGTTGAGAGGCGTAATAGGGTTGGCGGCGCTGCCGACTATTGATGCGCGCAAGCATGCGGGAAGCAGCGGGAATATAGCTGCCACGGCGAGCGCGTGTAATACAATGCGTCGTTTCATGAAATTTTCTCCCAATCAACAAGAGTGCGTGTAAATTGATTTCTTCAAGTCTTAATTAGCTTGAGCTAATTTGACACTCCTGAATATCACCATACTAATCTCCAAACACATTCTGATGATTGCAGTACGGAATCACTGGTTTCATTATAGTTGATTCAATAGTGCTTTAGCTTCAATCGCCAATGCGCTATTCTTTGAATGCTTTCAGCTATCTGCTGAAAATATATTTTAATCTTTTATTGCTCACATTGACTATCTTTATGACCCAGCAATGTTTTAACCAAGCAAAAGCGTTGATTGATGCGGCGAATAGTGAAGACCCGAACCGGGAAGCCAACGAAGGGAAGGAATGGCCCAAAGAATTGCTTTACTCGTCCCGTATGTCAGATATGCTCGAGCGTTATGCGGCCGATGCCGATGACGCCATGAAACTGGCAGTGAGTGCTCAGCACATTCGGCGCTGGAAATTGCCACGCGGCGACTACCCGATGAATCGCAAAGGCTACCACCAGTGGCGTGCCGCATTGAACAAATTTCATGCCGACACCGTTGCTGATTTACTGGCTACAGCTGGATATGACTGTGTATTTATTGCACGTGTGGCCCGGGCTGTTGGTAAAGAATCGCTGAGAACCAATCCCGATACCCAACTATTGGAAGATGTAGCCGGGTTGGTTTTCCTCGAACACTACTTGCTCGACTTCGTAGGCAGGCATCCTGAATACGACGAACAAAAATGGAACGATATTATTTGTAAAGTCTGGAAAAAGCTATCAGCTCAGGCCAAACAATTCGCACTTGCTGGACACATCACATTACCGGATTCAATGGTTACGCTGATCAAAAAAGTATACTCAAACTAGATGATACTTTATTGAAAGATTTCTTCATTTCGATTGCAATGCTTCAATAGATTAATCGAATATTACAAAATATACATTCATGAAACTTGGATGGAAGCGATAAAATATGAATGACTTAATGATGAGAAGGAAGCTGCATGAGAACAGCATTAATTACCGGGGCAAATCGTGGTATTGGGCTTGAGTTTGTCCAGCAATATGCTAAGGAAGGTTGGCGTGTTTTTGCCGGTTGCCGTAATCCGGCAACTGCGGAAGCACTAAATAGTTTCGCTACGCAGTACGCGGATCAAGTAACGGTTCATCCCTTAAATGTCATCAATCATCAGCAGATCGAGCAATTATCTCAGGCACTGTCCAATCAAACGATTGATCTATTGATTAATAATGCCGGTGTTTATCCGCCGGAGCAGGGTGATGAATTGGGTAAAACGGATTATGAAGCATGGGTTTATGCTTTTGAGGTGAATACAATGGCGCCACTTAAGATGGTTGAAGCTTTTGTTCGACAAGTTTCCAGAAGCCGGCTAAAAACTGTCATCACCATTACCAGTAAGATGGGTAGCGTGACAGATAATCATGGCGGTGGAAGTTATATCTACCGATCCAGTAAATCAGCGGTCAATATCGTCATGAAAAGTCTGTCGATTGATTTGAGATCGAGTCAAATTACCGCTGTGTTATTGCATCCTGGATGGGTTAGAACTGATATGGGTGGTCCGAATGGATTGATCACTGTCGAACAAAGTGTTACCGGCATGCGCCGCGTGATCAGCAACTTGAAATTCGAAGATTCCGGGAAGTTCTATGCGTTTGATGGGAAAATTGTGCCTTGGTAGTCAGAGACAATTAGAATTTATTGATCTTTCATTATCTTTCAGATGATCACGCTGTATAGTCAAGTTACATAAACCTTTGGCACATTTGTTCAAAAGTGCCAAAGGTCAAACTAGAAAAAATTCACTATCGATTAGGGAATCACATCTAAAGCTGTTGAAAATCCACTCTGCACAGCGACTAGACTTACGGAGAAGTCCGCGCCACCGATAACATCCGCTACTAGTATGTTCGTGGTGCTATTGAATGTTAGCTGACCTGGTGCAAACGCTTGATTGCCTGCTATCGTTTGATTCGCATCAATGCCTGCAAGATCAATCTTATCACCTTCAATCCAGCGGAAATTGTTGATGATATCTCGGGAGACTGCATTGGGGCTTCCAGTCACTGAATTAAAATCAAAGGTATCGGCTCCCAGCCCACCTTCTAACGTATCGGTACCTTTCCCACCTAAAATGAGATCATTCCCATCGCCGCCATTGATAGTGTCATTGCCATTACCGCCGTCGATGGTGTCATTGCCGCCTCTGGCATTAATCACGTTGTTAGCGCCATTACCGAGGATATTGTCAGAGCCATTGCCCATATTGACATTTTCAAAGTTGGTGTAGCTTTCACCGCCAAAGTTTGTTAATCCGGTGACCATATTGAAAACATAGTTTCCATTGAAAATGGTGTGGTCAATGGTATCGATGCCGGTTCCTCCATCCATGGTTTCAGTGCCAGAACCAGAGGACATAAAGTCATTGCCTGCATCACCATTATAAATACCACCGTCTCCATCGGAGCTAATTATGTCATCCCCATCGCCGCCGTTTAACCGATCAGTGCCGGCACCTCCTATCAGATTATCATTGCCGGCTTCGCCAAAAATAGTGTCATTGCCATTGCCGCCGTTAACAGAATCATTTCCACCTCCAGCATTGATCACATTGTTTGCACCATTACCGGTTACTGTGTCATTGCCGTTGCCCATAAAGACATTTTCGAAGTTGGCATAGCTTTCACCGCCAAAGTTTGTCAGCCCGGTGACCATATTGAAAAAATAGTTTCCATTGAAGGATCGATGGTCGATGGTGTCGATGCCATCAGCTCCATCCATTGTTTCTACGCCGTTAACCGAAGAAAACATCAGATCATTGCCCGTGCCTCCGAAGTAGCTTCCGCCATCTCCATCGGAGCGAATGGTGTCGTTGCCAGACCCGCCATCTAATTGATCGATACCAGTACCACCCTCGAGATTATCGTTGCCCCCATCTCCGAAAATAATATCATTGCCGCCACCGCCATTGATGGTGTCGTTGCCGGCACGCCCTCTAATCGTGTCACTTCCTCCAGTTGGGAAACCGGTGACTCCTGCTGAAATGAATCCTGGAATAATTGTATCGTTACCATTAGTTCCAAAAATATTGGCCATTTGTATCTCCTTAATTTCGTATGTGTATGTAATAAATTAGGTCATTAATTAATCGCTAAATTTATTAATTATTTGATAAGATTTGTGAAATTAATTTTTGCAAAATTAAAATAGATTTAAATTGCATTCTGAAGGTATCACAAAAATAAGAAGAATTTGTGACATTAAAGGCTAGTTTGCAAAATTCAAATCGACTTAATTTGCATTGCCACGATAGCACAATAATTTGACTTATATTCCATAGTCTGTGAGAAAAATTGCATTCTGAATGGGATTGGGTTGTTAAAGGTGCGTTGATAAACAATGAGGAAAATATTCTAATACCTTAATTATAAGAATGAAAACTAACCAATCATGGGGATGTTTTTGATAACCTAGCTAACCTTTAGTATATTCATTTCTAATAGAAAACGCGTTTATCTTTCTTTTTTCTAATAAAATAGGCAAGGTATTACACAGACCCAGCACTTTTTATAATGAGAATTTTATTATGCCGATTGTAACTAATTATACCGCACTGCTCACGGGTTCGTACTGGGGGGGTATCGAAGTGGTTAATCGTCCGACCTTGATTACTTATTCCTTTGCGACCAGTGCTCCTGTCGCCGATGAAGCTGTGATCGGTGCATCCGCCTTTGCCACCTTTCAGGCATTTACCGCTTCGCAGCAGATGCAAACGCGAGCAGCACTGGCCGAATGGGGTAACGCCAGTGGTCTTACCTTTGTCGAGGTGCCGGCGGGTGCAAGCGAAATCACTTTTTCTGCTTACGACTTTACCGGTTCACCTTATGGTGGTTCCGGCGGTGTCGGTTTTTATCCTTTTGGTAATTGGAACTTCTTCTCTTTCCCCAACTACCTCGACGGTTGGAACGGTTCTGGCAATGTATTGCTTAACAGCGATTTCATTTCTGCCGGACAGTTTGACTATGGACTTATCCTGCACGAGATTGGACATGCTCTTGGATTGAAGCATCCTACTGAGACTTGGACGAGCGCCGCCAATATTGTGCATGATCAAGTATTAGCAGTGGACGATCCAACGCTGACGATCATGAGCCAACTCGGCGGGCCGCTTGTTCACCTTGCAGCCCTCGATATTGCGGCTATTCAGAGTATTTACGGACTTAATAACGCTGATCTGACCAATTGGTCCTATGACAGTCTCAACAATATCCTAACGCAGACTGCTGGTGTCAGTGATGCCACGCTCCGTGGTACAAATATGAGTGACGTACTCAATGGCGGCAGCGGCAACAATGTCCTCACCGGCTTGTTTGGAGAGGATTCGATATTCGGGAATGGTGGTAATGATCTGATGTTTGGTGGTTCGGGTAACGATTCACTGAATGGCGGTACTGGTAATGACACCATGCACGGTGGCTTCGGCAATGACAAATATATAGTTAATATCGCATTTGATCAGATCATAGAATTCGCTGGTGAAGGTACTGACACCGTGACTTCAAGTGTTACCTATACGTTACCTGCGGAAGTTGAAAATCTGAAACTAACCGGATCTGCGACGATTAATGGCACCGGTAATAACCTCAATAACATGATTACCGGCAATAATGCTGCGAACATACTGATAGGTGGTGATGGTGATGACACTCTTGATGGCAAACTGGGCAACGATAGCTTGGCTGGAGGTTTGGGTAATGACACTTACGTTTTGGATAACGTTAGTGACCTGGTGACCGAACTCTCGAGTGAAGGTACCGACACCATTAAAGCAAGTTTTACCTTCGATTTGGCGCCGATTGCCAATATTGAGAAATTAACGCTCACCGGTATCCTAGCGATCAATGGGGGTGGTAATAGTCTGGCCAATACTCTCACAGGTAATGCCGCTACCAATACACTGAACGGGGGTGGTGGTGCGGATAAACTCTTGGGTGCCGCCGGTGATGATAATCTAAATGGGAATCTCGGTGGAGATACGCTGACAGGTGGATCTGGACGCGATACTTTGTCTGGCGGCAGTATGGATGCGGACAGCTTTGTTTACACGATGGTTACAGATAGTGGTATCGGTATGGCAAATCGCGATATTATCACTGACTTTGACACCGCCGATCTGATTAATCTCAAATCAATCGACACCAATTCGGTACTTGCAGGTGATCAAGCATTTACTTTCGTGGGTAGCGGCCCGATCACAGGTGATTGGCAGGTGGGCTATCAGATTAATGGTGCTGATACGCTGGTACTGATCAACACGACAGGGAATGTAGCACCGGAGATGGAGATATTGCTGATGGGTTACAGTAGTGGGCTAACATCGTTGGATTTTGTGCTCTAATCACACGCGCGCTGTTACAAAATGATTGATTATCGTTAGATCAGTAGTGAGTGTAGTAGGTGGAATTTAAGTAAGTTTTAGAAGTTAAATTGGATTTAAACGTAATAGTTTGAGTAGTGCGTAATAGAGATTGTCATGCCGATGGTTAAAACGGAATTCAGTTTCTTTCAGATGTAAATAGAAGGTGTGCTCAGGCACGCCATTGAATTTTGCCAAGCGACGTTTAGCAAAACGCCAGAATGATTCAATACTGATACCGCTGGTCAATTCATTATCGCCGTGATGCACTGTGAAGTGCTTGCCAAAGCGAACATCAACTATTCCATCATAACCTCGCCATCCCTCTGAATGAATCACGGCATCAGGCGATATGAGACCACGAATAACAGCTTGCAGGATTGCTCTGGAACAATCTGGTACGATCTCTGTAAAAATCTTATCGTGATGTTTCAACATACCGAAGATGATCGTTTGATGATAAGTGTCTCGACCTCGTTTAATACTCACCGCTTGTTTGTCAGAACTAGATTCGTTGGTTTCTACTGCTCTCTGTAAAGGTGATTCAAGCTCACAAAATTCAGCAATTCGCAGACGAACTTTAAGATATATAGTATTTATGGATCGAATAGAAATATGAGTCGATTCAGCTGTACTGGTAGCTGTATAATCCATGGCGAAACAACGAATCAATTGCCTGAATTGCACTTCTTTGATCCGAGAACGATAATAGTATTTGTTTTTAACAATCATCTCAGTCAACGTACATTGAAAAGTGTTTAATTTCTAAAGATCTATAATTAAATCTACCTAATGGATTAGCATATACCTGGTTTCTCAACTTAGGAATCAGCACTTTCCTACGTCTATTTACTAAAAATCAGACAGTTTCTTTCGTAATCTCTCTTGCACTTGCTTTTATTGACATCGTTAGAGGAATTCTTTCCTGGCGCTACTGGCTACTAGGGATTGCTGGCGACTTACACTCAACTATGAAGCGTTTTTGTCATCAATCGCTTCCCTAGAAAAAGTAATAAATTGCTGTCTTCTAGAATCCAATTTCTATACTGGAGCAATAATACGAACGAATCTACCTACTTATGACCATGAATTTATTTATCGACTTGCGGTGCTAGACCCCTTCCGATTTATCATGCTTAAGTTGTATTACATTTTATTTAGACCAGTAATTTGCGTTATCAGTTGCGTTATCTGTTCGAGTATCGTAGAAATTGCTGTTATGTAATCCAATCCATAGAAATTATCAACAATTGCTGTTCGGATTTATCTGTGTAAAGAATATTCTTTCGTATTCTGTTCCTAGCGGTATGATTGATTTTCTTAATTCAATTTCTTCTTCTCTCTGATTATTAATAAGATTTAAAGATGCGTTGAAATATTTCCCAAGAAATCTTTGGGGAATAGGCCCCAAAAGGGAATCATTGATCAAGTAAGGATGTATTTTGCGCTGCTTGTCTGGAATACAGGTTTTCGGTTTGGCGCTGTGCTAGTAAAACACCCAGAGCCTTCATCATGGATGAGGCTTTCTTGCGATCAATCAGTAGAAGTTGTTTTCATCGCAGATCACCTGCACACTATGTTCACTTATATTGTGTGCGTCTCTTACTCATGACTATGTCCTTCTATAGTATCCATAACAGAGTTAACAACCTATCCAGTTTTGCGGTACTACTTCATAGATTTTTTTCGCGGGAAGTATAATTGCAAGAGATTGTTATGTAATATTTTGCAATGCAGCATAGTCATGCAATCCATCAAATGGATTACCGCAATTGGTGCTATATGTCCGTGAATAGTGCTTAAATGTTGCTTGAGAACAGCTAAAGGTAATACCCTTTTTAGGGCTCCAAGATAGCAAAGAGCAATTGTTCTGCTATAAAGGTTGTGAAAATAACTCTAACTCGTAACCATAAGTTTTTACCCCGATGTTCTCATTCATCCAGAGTAAATAACTATTGTTTGTAAAAAAACTCAACCAGTTCCACCTACTCCGCGTTCGAATGTAACTGATGAAGCAATAAAATAGGCTGCTACAGGCGTTGTTATGTGTGGCTTTTTCAATTTTGTAATCTCCAATAAATTGTAAATATCTATAAAAAAATAAATTTTTCTTATCTACAGAATGTTTATTCTAGTAGAACAAGAAAAGGTTCAAATGGAGTAAGAATTCTTAATAACTTTTGTTTGAGCTACTAAGGTTTTTTAACGCAATCTGAGCGTTTCGACGATAGAAGCGTAATGAGTGGGATGAAAATGACATTCAGTTTGTTGGATCTGGAGAATATTTGACGAAATCTTTTGGGAATGTAGAATAATTTTTCGATCTCATTGCGTTTTTGCACATGGCGCGATTATATTCCCAGCATTTCAATCAATTAATTTGGAAGGCAACCGGGATATAATAGAGTTCTAATGCAAGTTATCTAGTTTGATTATCTTCACAAGTACGACCCATCAGCAAATAAATAGGCGAAGAGACGGGACCGAGTGCTAATAGGAAGTTGTTATCTTCTCGGTGTGTCATGTGTATGTCACTTTACGCGCATCGATTCATTCGGGTGAGATGGTATGCTAATGTCGGAGCGCTTGGATAGTCCACCTTACTTGCAACTATGCTTAGCAACATACAGAATAGCATTGATAATTGGCAGATTGGAATGACTAACATCGCTGCGTTAGCGCGGCTACAGTGCTCGATCTATTGATATTGGGTTTCGGTGATTTCCATCACCGGTGTATATCAAATCGTTTTAATAGATCTTAGATAAGATTCTGATAGAAATAGATTCTTCATACTTATCAAGTAAGTAAATTCATATTCCTTTAAGAAAAATTTATATTCTGCTACTGCTACTGCTACTGCTAAGGGTAGAGTATTAAATACTTCAAAACGGCTACTTGAATCTATTACAATTTAAGTAGCCGAGGGTTTTTTTACTTTGTACGGCAGGTTCTGGTAGCTTGAGCAACGGTAAATCCTTGCTCGTTGATAAGTTGACCAGTTACTGGTCCTTGAATGAAGTTACGACTAATTCTTTTAGCGCCAGCAGCAATATCTCCTGGATCGCTATCAAAATCAAATCCTACTTCATCACCTGTGGTTGCTTTGGGAGCAGATTTTTTTGTATTGCTGCCCGATATGATTTTTGCAATGTAGTTACCTGATACCAAATTACTGCCATCTACTGAAACTCTAGACCGGTCTGATCTTTTTTCGCATGTTACACGAATGTCTGCAGCATTCGCATCGGCCACTGGTAATGAGGTTGCAAATACAGCTAATACTACGGTTAAAGCGGTTGAAGTTTTTATCATGGCTAATTTCATCTTTTTCTCCATTGTATATTTTAAGTTTTAGTTCCATTATCAATTCATAGTGGAATATTTGTTTATTTGTGTAAATATTTTCCATGCAAAAGAACTATGCGTGGGAAAATAATACTCAGATTAAAGTAAGATAAGAATTTAAATTTTTTCTTCTTACGCTCCGTTAATTCCGTGTAAACAAGAAAAGGTTCAAATACATTAAAAATTTTTAAATAAATGTGTTTGAACTACTGTAAAAGATGGCTACTTTCGATATCTGATGAATGGAAGCGTTTGTTATGTGTGTGTAATCGATGAAGTAAATTTGTTGTAAATGGTAATTGGAAGCTAACTTAATATTGTTGTTTCTGAATAAATTATTCGTCTATTTAATTTCTATTTTATTGATACCCTTTAATGATTCCTTATTGTTTGCGTACAAAAAAAATAGCATTACGCTTAAGATGGTTGAGTTATCAATTGTTATTGCTGTTAAGTCTCTACTATTCAACAAATTGCTTTGCCGAGTTAAATGGCAAATTAGGCGGCAGTTTTACCGGTGCAACCGATTATATCTGGCGTGGTTATTCTAAAAGTGATGGAAAACCAGTCATACAAGCTAATATCGATTATGAGTTCAAATCGGGTATTTATCTCGGTTCTTTTGCTTCGACGGTTAATTTTTCTGACCATGGGTTTGAGAATCGATCTACAACAGAATTCAGGCCGTATCTAGGATTTGCCTATCAGCTATCTGATGATTGGCGGTTTAATACGGCATGGACCCGCTACCTTTATGATGGCAAAATATTTGGCCAAGTAGTCGACTACAATGAATTCTATTTCTATAGCCATTTTCGTGATTTGTTGACAGTTAATCTCAATTTTTCTGAGAATAGTTATCAGCAGAACCACGTGTCATTTAATTCCGAGATTACAGGTCGTTATCCAATCACCGATTCTATCGAAATATCCAGTACTTTGGGTTACAACAATCAGAGGAAGATTCTTTATTATGACTATCTTTACTGGACTTCTGGGATAACAGTGCATCTCTCTCGGAATATAGGCATTGATGTACGTTATTACGGCGGTGTTTATGCATCGACCAAAAAAGAAGAGCCGCTGCCACATTGGCAATTCCATCCCCATGTTGTTGATAACCGTATTGTATTTTCTATGACCGTTGGATTCTAATTTTCTCAATTATTTTTCTAGAACAATGAACCTTTTGTTCGCTGTAAGGAATAAACAGACCAACATGGCAATATTAATGAAATTTTAGAATTAACATTTTTAGGTTTATCAAATAACATGCATGGGTCGCCAGAGTTAAAAATGCAAAAATCCTTTAGTACTCCGGAGCAACAAGTCAAGGAGCGGAATTTAATCGCAGAAACTGCAGCAGGGAATGGGAAATCTTTTGAACAGCTTTATCAGCTCTATTTTAACCGATTGTATCAATTTATATTTCATCTCATTAGACGTCATGACTGCATTGAAGAAATTATTAATGACGTCATGTATGTCGTCTGGGAAAAAGCATCGACCTATAATGAAGTATGTCGTCCTTCTACATGGATTTTAGGAATTGCTTATTTAAAATCATTAAAGAGTGCGGAACAAAGCTTGGTAAGAGAGGATCGATCAGCTGAATTCAATGACGAATTGGATTATTTTCCCGATAATGGAACTAAATGGATTTCAGAATTGGAAGTCAGCAATTGGCTTGAAGTTGCATTTGATAAACTATCTACGGAACAGCGTGCTGTGGTGGAAATGACTTATTATCAAGGTTTACATTACAGTGAAATCTCTGAGATTATGCAATGCCCTGAGAATACGGTAAAAACAAGAATGTTTCACGCGCGAAAGATTTTAGCAAAATTGTTTCTAGAGCTTAATGGCAGGAGTTAAAAGATGTTATCTTCAAATATCAAATTACCCAGTAACAGTGAGCATCAGAAAGTATGGGATTTGTTACCTTGGTATATTAATCAATCTTTAGATCCTACTGAGCGAAATATTGTCATAAAACATGTAAAGACTTGTGTCACATGTAGGGTTGAATTAAATCAGCAACAACAAG
>JAMXAE010000040.1 GCA_024281695.1 Nitrosomonas sp.
CAGGTCACCTTCCCAATGCCCGGGTAAGGCACGATCTTCCACCTCAGCAGGGCGGCTGGAAATCATGACATCCTCGCTGACATGAGCCCATGCTTTAGCCTGTGCCCTGGCTCTCGTTACGCGCAACGCGCGTCCCGTGCGTAGACAGCTCACCAACTCGCGCTTGAGAGCACCTCGACCTTGAATGTAGAGAGCCTGATAGATGGCTTCGTGAGAAAAGCGCATGGATTTGTCCACTGGGAAGTCGATCTGTAGCCGATTGGCAATCTGTTCAGGCGACCATCCTTTAACCCATTTACGGTCGCCACGATGTGGCTTATTTCGTCCTTTGAACGGCGCCTGCCCAAGTCCCACAATTTTACGCCCATCAGCGTCATGAATCTTCCCTTCCAAGCGATCTTGAACATGTTGGCGCAGTCGAGGGTTAGTCACCAGTTTCGCCGTTTTCGGTCTCTTGGCAACCAATTCCGCCTTCCACTGTGCGACAGAAGCGCGATACTCGAACCGACCGCTACGAGTCGCAGCATTGCGAGTCAGCTCCCGTGAAATTGTCGACGGACTTCGCTCAAGACGGCGAGCAATCTCACGCACGCCAACACTTTGCGCCCGAAGTAGTCCAATCTCTTCTCGTTCAGCAAATGACAAATATCTTTCGGATATGGGGTTAGACATGAATAATGGCATCCCCCCACGATAACGGAACCAGCGTGTGCCCACCGCTGACGACACACCAACAGCCTCTGCCGCTTTCTCCCTTGTTATCCCGGTTGCAATCTGCTCCCAAAATAACCGCTCAATCTCGTTGCGAAGTGACGACGCACCTGGCGAGCGCATCGCCCCTCTCTTCGTCAACTTTTGCATCCATCCTGCTGGTCGTCCCATAAACACCTCCATAATAAACGTGTTGCGACGACCAGTTGAATCCGCCTTGCGACCCGCGATCGGAATGTACTATCAGTCCTGCTTGCGGCTCGCGCTGCCAGATAGCCATTCTTAATGCATCACATACCAGTCTGGCCTTCATTCTTGAACTCATGCTCCAGACAACCACTTTCCTGGAAAATAAATCAATGACAACAGCCAGATACAGCCAGCCTTCCCGAGTCCAAATGTAGGTTATGTCGCCGACGTAGACTTGATTAGAGGGGCTGCAACATTAAACTGCCTATTTAGCTTGTTCTCGAATACCGGCTGTTTGTGATCGCTATGGGTTGTCACTTTGTATTTCCTGAGATGCTTGACTTGCACACCGGCTTCCCGCATCAGGCTTCGAGCTTTCCAACGACCAACCGGATAACCCAGCGCATTCAGCGCTTTTTCGATTCTGCGGCAGCCATAACTATAATTGCTGGATTTTGCTATATCCCGAACCGCTTCAAGTATTTCCTCGTGACACTCGCTTTCAGAGCAATTATCAACGCACCGAACGTAACCATAAGGCACTACGACTTACACCCATGAGTTGGCACATCTAGCCAACCGGATAGGTCTTTTTCCTTTGGGTAATGAACGAATACTTCACTTCGTTTCTTTCGCTTCAATCCCCCTTGCTTCCTTTAGTATTTCCCTTTCCAGCTTGAGCTGCTTGATTTGCACTTTCAACTGCCGGATTTCTTCCTGCTCTGGCGTCAGCTTCCCATTACCCCGGAATGACTGATCAGCATCACCTGCCTGGTGTTCCCTGATCCAATACCAAGCTGATCGCATCCGATTTAAATTCTTTTGTATATTGCTTTCTCTTTACCATCTCTTCCTCCAGTTTAGCTATTTCCTCTTAACTGGACTGTCCGGTTTCAGTAAACCACGTCAGAAATGTTGAGCGGGACAAGTGTTAATCAGATTTCTAGTACTAGAAAACCTTAAGTGATTTGACTTGTATGCCGTTATATCCACCTGTATTGCCTCCAGGATTCTTGTTATGTCTGAATGCTTTTAAGGTAATTTATATATTAAATTGAGTGATTGTTCGATAGAGGTGGTCTTATTGTGAGTTCAAAGTCTTCTTTCGATTTTCTTTCATGTTTAAGTGATTTTTCTGTTTGCATTAACGCAGAAGGCATCATTCAGCAAGCATCCAAATCATCGCAAGTATTTCTACAATTACCGCGAGAGCTACTGCACGAATCAATTAAATTATTTATTCAACCTGAAGATATGGTGCTATTTACAGAAGCTTGTGAAAAAGCTATGAATAGTGGAGGAAAGCAGTCTCTCGTTTGTCGTTTATTACGTCAGAGAGTGCTGCCGGTGTGGGTTGATTGTCATATTCTTTCGCTATCAGAAGAACAATATCTAGTAGCCGCATTTGATGCAACTCATTGGAAGGATAATGAGAATAAACTGACTTACCTTTCTACACATGATGTGCTCACTGGTTTGCCCGGGAGAGTATTACTTGATGATCGCATTAGCATGAGCATTCAAACAGCGCAGCGGGAAAAAGAATCTTTGTCATTAATCGCTTTAAATTTAGATGGGTTCAAAAAAATTAACGACTTATTAGGATGCAGTACTGGTGATGAATTGATCAAAGCAGTTGCTAATCGCTTGCAGAGTTGCGTGCGGCGTAGCGATACGATAGCCAAAATCAATGACGATGAATTTTCTCTAATTATGGTGGGAGTCGGGCAGGATAACATCGAATTAATTGCCAAGAAAATATTGGTGGTAGTGCAACGACCCTTCCGTATTAGCGAGCATACTTTACATATCAATGCTTGTTTAGGGATATCAATTTATCCAGAGCATGGCGAAAACTCATCACTCTTACTTAGAAATGCACAAATGGCGATGTATAGAGCCAGGTCGTTAGGAAAAAGTCACTGGAAAATCTTTAGCGATCAAATCAGCGACACTGAAAGAAGCGATTTATCTCTTGAATCAGCCATGTATGATGGGATCGAGAAGGGTGAATTTATGCTCCATTATCAACCGATTTTTTGTGCGCAAACCGGTCGATTGAAAGGAGCGGAAGCGCTGATGCGATGGAAAAATCCAAGGCATGGTTTTATTTCGCCCATGAAATTTATTCCACTGGCAGAAAGTAGCGGTTTGATAAAAATCTTGGGTGCATGGGCTTTGCGTAGTGCGTGCTATCAGGCAAAACGCTGGCAAGAAGCGGGTCTCAAGGATTTTTATATTTCCGTTAATGTTTCTCCGCGTCAATTTGTTCAAGAAGATTTTCTGGAAATGATCAATAGCACGTTGAGTGAATCTGGGCTCATACCAGCGAACTTGATGCTGGAAATCACCGAAGGTATATTAATGGATAATCCACAACGATCAGGGAAAATTCTTGCTCAACTGCATGAGGCTGGAGTGAAAATTGCTATTGATGATTTTGGCACGGGCTATTCATCGCTGGCGTATTTAAAGAAATTCTCCTTATCGGTACTGAAGATTGACAAATGTTTTGTTGATGACGTAGTCAATAGTGCTGAGGATATGGCTATAGTTGGCGCAATTCTAAGATTGGCTGAAGGGTTAAATTTGCTAGTAGTGGCTGAAGGAGTGGAGAATGACGCGCAACTGGGGTTTTTAAGGCAAAAAGGGTGCAATTTAATACAAGGATACTTGACTGGCAGGCCAGTAGACTCTGAAGATTTCAAAGTGAAGCATGTGGCATGCCAACATTAATCTCGACGTTCAATAACGGTAAAACCGATTTCTTTGCGTTATTAGCGAAACGTATGGGGCAAAAGGGTGACTTTCCTACATTCTCGGAATCTGTTCAACATCTTGATGAATTAATACATAGTGAGAATCGTAATATAGCGCAAATCACTAGTGTCATTCTTAGTGATTTTGCATTGACTCAGAAAATAATTAGATTAGCTAATTCAGCCATGTATTCTGGGATGGGTAGGGAGATCACAACGATTACTCAAGCGGCGGTAGTGATTGGAATGGATGCCATTTCACATATTGCCTTGAGTATTCGTTTTATAGATACGCTTTCTGCCTCTGTACCCAATTCTGAAGAAGCTCATGTCGAACTGGCAAAGGCGATTTTGGCCGGAGACATTACCAGGAACATAGTGACTAAATCAAACCTAGTGAATGGTGAGGAAGCGGTAGTTTGTGCACTGATGCATCATTTAGGGCGTCTTATGTTGGTATTCTATTTTCCTGAGAAGTGGTCAGAGATTCAGAAAATTGCCGGAGGTAAGTATGATGGTGAGAATGATGCAACGCTGGAGATTATTGGGATAGCCATTGATGAGATCTCTCAGGAAATTGCCAAGAATTGGCGACTACCTCATAAAATATCTAATAGTATGGTAGATGCATTAACATTCAATGAAACCAATATCCCTGGATCTTTAGATTGGCTTAGAGTCATGGCTAATTTTGCAGGGAGAGCGGCATCCATGCTAGTTAGAAAAAATGACGAGGATCTAAAAAATCTGATACGACACTACAGTGAATTACTGGTTATTTCTAGAGAGGACATGTTGCAATCAATCAACTTAGCTCGGAATACAGTTAAGGGGTTCGCTATTGAGTCTAAAACTGAAAGATATTCTGGTAAACCGAATGACTCTCGTGAACGATTGGCGGTTAGTGCTCATGAACTTAACATTGCATTAACTCGCGAAATAGATTTCAACAACGTACTGAGCATGGTTCTCGAATCTATCTATGCCAGTATGAGATTCAACCGTGTGGTCATTTTCTTTCGAGATGCCGGAGCGTTTAAAGCCAGACTGAGTTTTGGCAATTTAGCAGCGGGAGTATTGCAAAAGCTCATTTTCCCCGAGGCTTATGCTGCAGATGTGTTTCATTTGTCGTTAGCTAATAAGGCAGATGTATTTATTCAAGAGGTGACTTCAGGTACAGCAGCATCTAGTATTCCTACATGGTTTAGAGAAGCTTTACCGGATGTAGATACTTTCATTTTGCTGCCTCTGGTTTTCAATAATCGCGCCATTGGTTTGATTTATGCTGATTGGCGAATAGGAGCCACTAGCTTAGTTGAACCTAGTGAGCTTTCATCAATGGGGATGCTGAGGGATTACTTGATAAAAGCCTTGGTAAAAAGAAAATAATCCGATAGATTTTATATTAAGAAACACTTCATTTTAGTCATTCTTGTTATCTCAGAAGTGTTCCTAGTACTCATGATTGCACTATTATAATTTCACACTTAAACTTGATTAGTCAGCGCATAATGTGGATGTGATATGAATTATTTTATTGCTTAAGTGCTACTATTATAAGAAAAAAGGGAATATTTAATGAGTACTATTTGGTTTAAGGATTACACCATTGATTATCTGGAAGGCCTGCGTAATGCCAATATGGGTGAGCATATCGGTATACAGTTTACTGAATTGGGATCAAATTTCTTAAAGGCACGTATGCCTGTTGATAAGCGGACAACTCAGCCATTTGGAATTCTGCATGGTGGCGCAAGTTGCGTCTTGTCAGAAACACTGGGCAGCGTGTCGGGTTGGATGACAATTGATCCGGAAAAATATCGCGCAGTTGGATTGGAACTTAATATCAATCACATTCGTGCGGTTACCAAAGGACATGTCATTGGTATTTGTACATCGCTACATACCGGTCGTCGTACACAAGTCTGGCAAACAGATATTGTTGAAGAGACTTCTGGTAAGCGCGTGGCAATTTCTAGATTAACACTCGCAATTATTGAGCAAGGGACACTCAGTGCACAAAAGGAACATGTGGTTGTTGAACGAATATCATGAAGTTTTAAATTTATTGTTCCTTGATCCAGCAAAAGAACCCTACTTTTGTTTTGATATGAGGTTTTTTTGCTGGATACGGTCTAACTCAGAATTTTATAAACTTTTCTACGTTTCCTTGTTATCTTTACCTTTGTCTGAAGCCACGATCGATTTTTCAGATGATGTTTCCGTACTCTCGAACTGAATTTCTTCTTTCTTTTCGATAGTGTCAGCGGCATTCATTTCATCAGATTTTTTGTCATTCTCCGACTTATCATCAGAATGATCATCTTCCCTTGCGGGCTGCGCTTCGGAAGAATCTTCGTCCTTACCCTTGCTGTTCCACATTAAATAGGCTGCGCCCAGCGTAACCACTACAACTGGCAAACCAATGAATGCCATCAGTGCGTATTCGACAGTCATGTCGGTTCCTTGTGGAGGCGGACTACTTACCATGACGTATGCATGTGTTAAAGCGACTCCATATACTGGGAATAAAGCAGCTATGTAGCGGTTAGTAATTAACGGACGTACTGTAAGCATGTTTAGGACGTTTGAGGCGTAATATCCAACGAAATAAATAAAAATATAAAAGAAAATGGCGGTCATGAGTTTCCCTGTATTGATCTGGTTTATAGATTTAAAAAAACAGATTTCACAAAAAGGTTGAGTATCTTCGAACTTATGATACACAGATGTCATAAAAATGTACTAATAAAAATAAGTGAAAAATCACTGAAGCGAATATTGTCAGTGCTAATTGTAGAAATGGTATGGTAAGACATAGTTGCTGCTGAAAACAGTAGAATGAATTTATCTGCTTGTAAAAGATTCATCTATGAGTAATAAAAATTAGGTATGCTACAAATTGGTTAAATCTAGACAGGTCATTTTTATGGATTCCCATACCTCATCATTATCTTCATTGGATACTGAACTTAAAGCTCTACCTCTCGCTAAAGAGAAATTGCTATATATCCCGGAGTATTCTGAACGACAAGAATTACATACTGAATTGAATTCAGTGGCCTATGAACTATTGGCGCCACCTGTTCAGCTTTCTCATTTGGTATTGATGTCGGAGCGTCACTGGGTTGATCAGGAACGTAAACTGTTGGGTGAATTATGTGCACGCTATGGTATCAATTCACCTAATACACACGAAAATGACTTTAGTGCTGATTTTGGAGAATTTCGTCTCAGATGGGAACGGCATACTGAGTACTCTACTTATACCATTTATCATGCGAAACCCTTTGAAGTTCCCTTTAAGCATCCCGCTATTAAGTATGTGCCCCAAGAGTGGTTGGCTCGCTTACCGGGCGAATTGTTGGTAGCTACACATATTGCTCTGGAAGACAGGTCGCGGCCTAAGCGTAGTTTGCATGAATTAGCCACTTTATTTGCCTCTGGAACGGTTATCGGCTCCAAGGTGGCTGGGGGAGCTGCCAGTGTGTGGAGCGATAACCAAATTCATGGTGATAATTTTGGGCGTATATTGATTCATGACGAGAACTTACGCAGTCGTCAGGTTGGGCGGCTGGTGCAACGCCTACTTGAAATTGAAACTTATCGCATGTTGGCTATGCTGCCATTGCCAATAACACGCAAGATCATTCCACAGTTGGCGCGTGCCGATCAACGCTTGGCCGCATTGATTGCGAATAATGTTGAACTGACCAGCATAGAAGATGAGCAGCGATTATTGGACGAACTGACTCGTTTGGCTGCAGAGACTGAGCGTCTGTCTGCGCAAACCAGTCACCGCTTCAATGCATCCAGAGCTTATTACGATATTGTCAAACTGCGCATTACCGAATTACGCGAAGAACGTATTGAAGGATTGCAGATGTTGCAGGAATTCATGATTCAGCGCTTATCGTCGGCCATGGGTACATGCGAACTGGTGCATACCAAACTCGAGACATTGTCGATGCGTCTGGGCCGTGCATCGGCGCTACTGCGCACACGGGTCGATCTGTCCATGGAAGCACAAATTCGTGACTTGCTGAAATCTATGGATCATCGTGCCCATGTGCAATTACGCATGCAAGAAACGGTTGAAGGTTTGTCCGTTGTCGTGTTGAGTTATTATCTGCTGGGTATCGTGGGGTATGGGTTAAAAGCGCTCAAGGCGGCTGGGCAGGATATTAATGTGGAATTACTGACTGGGCTGGCGATTCCGGTTGTAGTATTGGGCGTTTTTTTTGTTGTCCGAGGGGTGCGACATGTGATCAGCAAATTGCATCGCGATAAATAATGACCGACTAGTAGTGGTCTAACATTCCGTAATACTGACCGCCAGTCCACCCAGTGATGTTTCCTTGTATTTGACAGACATTTCAAGTCCTGTCTGCTTCATGGCAGCGATACAGTTATCTAAAGACATAAAATGCTGGCCATCGCCCCGAATCGCTAGTGATGCAGCAGTATAAGCCTTAATAGCGCCAAACCCGTTGCGTTCAATACACGGTACTTGAACCAAGCTGCCTACGGGATCACAAGTCATACCCAAGTGATGTTCCAGTGCGATTTCTGCGGCGTTTTCAATTTGCTCAGTAGTGCCGCCTTTAATCGCACACAAGCCAGCTGAGGCCATGGCTGAGGCAGAACCTACTTCACCTTGGCATCCGACTTCAGCACCGGAAATCGAACTGTTATGTTTGATCAGTCCGCCGATCGCACCGGCTACCAGTAGGAAATCACGTACTTGCTCCAGGGTCGCACCCTCATGTTTTACCGCATAATAAATTACCGCTGGTATTACACCTGCTGCGCCATTAGTCGGTGCCGTGACCACCATGTGTCCCGCCGCATTTTCTTCATTGACAGCCATGGCGTAAGCGCATAGCCAGTCATTCAAGTTGGTTTTCTCCGGATGGTCCTGTAATTGCTGATACAAGGCGTGAGCCCGACGTTTAATGTTGAGTCCGCCAGGTAGTCGACCTTCAGCAATGAGGCCATTCTCAAGACAAGTGCGCATCGCATCCCAAACTGCATCCAATCCATTATTCAGCTTAGCTGCGCTGATACGCTCCAACTCATTACTGCGTTTCATGGCAGCTATCGATAAACCGCTATCGATAGACATTTTCATCATCTGATTGGCTGAATCAAAGGGAAAACCGCAAGAGCTGGTGGCTTCCATTTTAATTGGAGCAACCAGTTGGCCAATTTCGAGCAGAGTATTAATAAAGCCACCGCCGATCGAAAAATAAGTTTCGGTCAGCAAGGTTTTACCGGTTTCATCCAATAATTGAAAAATCATGCCATTGGGGTGTTCAGGTAGAGGTTCTCCACGATCAAACACAATGTCCTCGGGGGGATTAAAATGAATCAATGTGGATGCATTGATACGAATAGTTTTTTGTTGCCAAAGTTCTTGGAACAATTCATTCACATTTAACTTCGCCAATCCTTGAGGCGTATACTCATGTATGCCGAGAGTGACCGCGCGATCGGTGGCGTGACCCTTACCGGTGAATGCCAATGATCCTCGCAGAGTACAACGAACCTGCATGAATGATGGAATGGAATGGCTGGAAACAAAAGCTTGGATACGATCACGAAAATCCTTAGCTGCAACCATGGGACCCATAGTATGTGAACTGGATGGGCCAATACCTATTTTGAAGAGATCAAGAACGCTAATAAACATTAAATTACCTGTAAAAATTCGAAATTCTATAGAGAGTCGGGATGATGTTTTATGGTATGCATGAGCTGGAAATCAATGCGCAGTTAGTATGCTATATGTCTTGCACTGACTCAACAAATTTTTGTGAATCTCCAGGATTGGGTTAGATTGTTTTTTATTGTCGCTAGAGTGAGTGAATACCGTTTTCTTAAGTATGTAGGAAAATCGTAAAGCATCATGAAGGAAGATAGTGTCTTGAATATTTTGGTATGCCTGTTATAAGATACAATCAATATGTTTCTGTATTTTAGATAAAAAGTATATTCTATATTCTTATATCACGTTACCAGGGCTCTTCCACGCCATTTGCCGACTCAATGTTTTATCTGTGATCATTTACATGAGTAACGATGATATAACCCCAGAAGATTCTCCTAACATTAATGCGAAGATTTCTGTTTCCACTATTTTGAGTGAGGAACAATTAAGCGAATTGTTCGACGGCATACGAGACTTGATTCAGAGTGTTGCACCGGATGGACATTTTCTCTTCGTGAACCGCGCTTGGCGCGAGGCACTCGGATATACGGCGGAGGAAGTTGCAACGCTGAATGTCTTTCACATCATCCACCCGAGTTACCATGCGCATTGTCAACAATTTATGCGGCGTATCATGGCAGGCGAAAATGTTGAGCTAATCGAAGTGCCATTCGTGACAAAAGACGGGCGAGTTATTATCGTGGAAGGTAATGTGAGTCTCTATTCCAGAAGTAATATACCCATTGCTACGCGCGGAATATTTCGTAATATTACTGAACGTAAAGCAGACGAAGCAGAAATTTTGTCGCTCAAAGAAAATCTCGAACAATCAGTGATGCAGCGTACTTCCGAGCTGCAAGCGAGTGAAAAGCGTTTTCGTGATTTTATCGCCAGCATACCGGGAGCGGTATTTGAATTCTGCATTGATGCCATTGGCCATCGCTCACTCTCCTTCATCAGTGAAGGTATTACTGATTTAATCGGATGTTCGTCAGCCGAATGCATGGCTAACGTTGAAGTTTTGTTTCAAATGACTCGCCCGGAGGCATTGCCGAACCTGGAAGTATCTATTCTAAATTCTCTGGAAAATATGTTGCCGTGGTTGCATGAATATCCCGTGCAGACGCCAATGGGTGAAAAGTGGTTGCGCGGTTATTCTATACCGCATCGGAAAGAAGATGGAAGTACACATTGGCAGGGTGTATTGGTGGATATCACTCGGCAAAAGCAGATGGAGATGGCGTTACGCAATAATGAGCAGCTTTTTCGTAGTCTGACGGAAGTGGCGCCCGTCGGTATTTTTCGTACCGATGCAACGGGTAAATGCCTCTATGTAAATGAGCGCTGGTGCAGTATTACAGGTATGAATGCTGAAACCGCTTTAGGTTATGGATGGATGGCTACTATTCATCCAGATGACCGAGAAAGAGTAGTGAATGAATGGGATAGCGCAGTTCGGCATCAGCAACAGTTCATGTCTGAATATCGTTTTCAAACTAAAGAACAGATAATCACTTGGATATTGGGTCATGCTCAGGCGGAACGTGATCAGAATGGAAGTGTGCTGGGTTATGTGGGTACCATTACCGACATTACAGACCAGAAAATGAAAGAAGTTGCACTGGCCGAATCGCGCAATTTACTTGAGACTATCATTGATACAGCACCCGTGCGTATTTTCTGGAAAGACAGAAATTCACGTTATCTGGGGTGTAATTCCATCTTTGCCAAAGATGCTGGAGTGCAATCTGTGCAGGAGATTATTGGCAACGATGATTATCATTTGGGCTGGAAAGTACAAGCAGAAATTTATCGTAATGATGATAAGGAGGTTATTAATTCCGGTATTCCGAAACTGGCCTATGAAGAACCACAAACCACGCCTGATGGGAAGCTTGTTTGGTTACGTACATCCAAAGTGCCTTTGCGTGACGGTAACAATAAAATCATTGGGATACTTGGCACTTATCAGGAAGTTACTGAGCAAAAGCAGATTTACGATTCCATGCGCTTGGCAGCTACTATTTATCAATCGAGTAATGAAGCCATCATGGTAACGGATGAGAATGATTTGATCATACAAATTAATCCCGCTTTTACTCGCATGACTGGTTATGACATGGTGGATGTCATAGGTAGAAATCCAGAGATATTTCGATCAGGGCGGCACGATACCAATTTTTATCTGGATATGCGCTGCAAACTTTTAAATGAAAATTACTGGCAAGGTGAAGTTTGGGATTTGCGCAAGGATGGTGTTATCCATGCTAAGTGGCTCAGTATTAGCGTCATTCGACGCCCCAATGGCCAGGTTCACTACCATGTTTCTCAATTTTCGGATATCACCGAGAAAAAAAAGAATGACGAACTTATTTTGTCTCAGGCGAATTACGATCAATTGACCGGCTTACCCAATCGTAATCTATTCAAAGATCGATTGGAAATGGAAATCAAGAAGTCACATCGCAATCGGTCGCTTTTGTCAGTGTTGTTTTTGGACCTGGATCATTTCAAGGATATCAACGACACACTGGGACATGACAAAGGTGATGATCTGTTGAAAGAAGTCGCTTTGCGCATCAACTCCTGCATAGATAAAACGGATACTGTCGCTCGCTTGGGGGGGGATGAATTTGCAATTATCCTATCAAATGTGGATAACAATTTGCCTGTCGAAACAATTGCTCAACATATTATTCAGAAGCTGAATAAGCCGTTTAATTTTAATCGGAGTCGGACGGATTACTATATTTCCACCAGTATCGGCATCGTCTTCTATCCACATGATGGAGCCAATATGAAAAGCTTGATGAAACATGCTGATCAGGCTATGTATGCGGCGAAATTGGAAGGGCGCAATCGCTTTTGTTACTTCACACCATCTATGCAGAAAGAAGCTCATGAAAAAATGCTACTTATCCATGATCTCAGGCAGGCGCTCACAAGAAATGAATTGCATGTTTATTATCAACCGATCCTCGAATTATCCAGCGGACGACTTATCAAAGCAGAAGCCCTGTTGCGTTGGAAACATCCGCGACGAGGTATGCTTAGTCCGGTGATCTTTATACCGCTGGCAGAGGAAAGTGGTTTAATTTTGGAAATTGGCGAAATGGTGTTTAAGCAATCGATTGTCCTGATCGATCAATGGCGAAAACGGTTTGGCTATATTATTCAGATCAGTGTCAATATGTCTCCCATTCAGTTTAAATATATGAAAAATTTTCGTTGGTTTGATCAACTGGCACAGTTGGGTTTGCCTGGAAATTGTATCAACGTGGAAATTACCGAAGGTTTATTGCTAAAGGATTCCTCTGTGGTTCAGGAATATTTGTTGAAATTTCGTAATAGCGGCGTTGAAGTTTCCATCGATGATTTTGGTACCGGTTTTTCCTCACTGTCGTATCTGAAGAAATTTGATATCGATTATCTTAAGATAGATCGTTCTTTTATTAATCAACTGATGGATGATGACACCGATCGCGCGCTGGTAGAAGCGATTATTGTCATGGCGCATAAATTGGATATTAAAACAATTGCCGAAGGAGTGGAAACGAAGGATCAACAGGATTTACTGGCTCATTTTGGTTGTGATTATGTGCAAGGCTTCCTTTATTCAACGCCCATTCCGAAAGGTGCATTTGAGGAACTGCTTGCTAAGAAATGGAATTTGATCGAAGGATAAATCTACGGAATTATCCGTTCTTGATTGAATCTACGTCTTTCCTTGAAATAAAAATCCCGCGAAGCACGACAAGATTGAATTAATTATTGGAGAGAGATTTCTTTTTCTTCCTGATCAACAGTATGGATATCCGTGGTAACGATTCCTCTATTTGTTCAGTATCAAGAGGATTAATGATGCAATAGAGATCGGAACCTTGGTTATGCACACTGGCAATGATCTCGTCCTGACAATAATCCCAGATCTTTGCGCCTGTCCGAACAGTGCGCTTAGCCTGATTGAAAGTGATCACTGCTTGCGAGTGCGCTGACATCATGCTCACAATGTTACGAAAGTATAGGTCGAGTTCGTTCGGAGGAATGTGTTTAAGAACTGCGAAACTAACGATAAAGTGAGGATTCTTTATGCTGACTGTTTTGAGCGTTATCGAATTAATCGTTTGAAATTTTGGTTTCTTCGTTTCCAGTGCTTGCTGCGGCAGCAATGATTTGCCGGCTTCATAAAAATCGCTGACGATATCCAGTCCAAAATATTTTTCTGGCTGAAGATAATCAATCAGATGCTGACCTACCCGAAGGCTACCGCACCCATAATCCACACAAATATGCTCTGGTTGAAGTCCATATCGGGTGGTGACAGCAAAGTAATTCGTTCCACGCGTTTGATTTTCCGAGTGCTCTAACTTAACTGGATGAGATACTAGTGATCCTGATAGAAACTTCTTGTTACCCAGTGTCTTATGGGATCGACCTTGCTTCAAGCCAACAGCGATTGAACCGGCATAAAAGTCTGAAAAATGGGCACCGGGGTGCCGAATTCTCCAGAGTAAAAACTTAAAGTCAACAGCGGCAGCGGTTAATTTCCATCCGCTTCCTTTATTAAAAAATTCAAATAGAGTGCGTTTCAATGCTAATCTCGGTAACTTCTAAGGCCAATAAAACTATTCGACTAGAACGCCAGCCAGGCATTGACGTATAACGTATCGTTACCCACCGCGCTCCGGCCAAATCCATCATAATTGCGAATGCCTCCATTAAACTGGAAGTGATGAACATACTGTACTGCAAGTCGCAAATTGGTCAGTGTGGATAGAGTAGAATAAGACTTGCCAAAGGGCGTATAACTGACTTCTGCGGTAAAAGATTGACTATCAGGCTTGCCTGTGCGACTGCCACTGATAGGATCTTCGGCGCTATAGATGAGACTGTCTCTTGTACCGGTTGCTTGGGTATAAAACAGGCTAAGACCGTAGGTTTGCAGATAGGTATAGCCAGCTCGAATGCGGGCAGTATCCAAGCTGCTGTTTCTTTTCTCTGCCAGCCCTAATGCTACACTGGCATTCATATCGCGTTGTTCGCGCAGATAGCTCGCATTCAGTTCAAAGATGTGAGCCATATTACCTAAATACTGATAGGTGGCATCAACGCCATAGTCATAATAATTGTCCGTCCCGACACCTTGTAATCGTTGCGGATTGACATTGGCCTGCATACCAAAAGTACCGATTGCCCCATAATGTCCACCCCAGGCATGCTGTAGTGCTAATCGCCAGTAGGGCGCTCCGCCGTTAATTCTATTTTGTTCACTATCAAATGTGCCAACTCCCTTCTGTGCATTTTTCGGAAGCATAGAATAGCCACCGGCTTCAACATACAAAAGATTTTTCCACATCATATACCCGGTTGCACCAATGACTTGGCCGCCAAGTGTGTCAATGAGCGGGCCAGCCGCTGGTGTGGGTGCCAGATCCGATGATGCATAAGGAAAACTCCATACCGGCGTGGTATTCCACAGATCTGAAACGGAAGGTGAATTATTGGTTGATATGCCATACACTAAACTGTTGCTACCGAAGTCGGTGTGATCAGCTACGCGAATATCCGCATTATCCAATTCCCACTTGTTTTCTATGCCACCGTAGGTTCCTTGTACAAAAGCACCTGCCTTAGAAGTAATACGCCCTGCATAGAACACGGAAGCTTCATCAAGGGCCATATTATCGTTGCGGCCGTAGCGATCTGCTGCACCGTCGGGCTGGTCTCTCTCTGTATGCGTGAAGGATCCACGGATCATGCCGCTGATAGGCGGAACATATTTCAGGTTAGGATCCGGATTATTGCTTTTCGCTGTATAACCATTCAGTTTAAAATTCCTGCCGGTCGGTGTTAGGCCGGGACCAAAAGATTGAACGTGGCAGGAGCTACATGCCATACCTGTTTGACGTGAGAAGCTTGGCATGGCGCTGGCATCAAAACTCACAAGGAAAAATATCAACAAGCTAACCAACAGATACAGGTTTTCTCTGGCTACAATCATAACTTCACCTTATATTGGAAATATTTGAATAAGCAATTTGTCTTGAAGACCAAACAGCATCGATAGGAACGCGAAATTAATTACTCGTTAAATAGCTGAAATTTAAGCCATTCATTAGTGCCGTGTAGGAATAGTGCCACAATCTGTGGATGTTCCTTTTATTTCGTAACATTATATGTTTGGATAGATGAATTTGTTGTGAAGTTGTTGTTGAATGTTTGTGAAGTTCTTGAGAGTGAATGCCACAAATATCAGTGTTCTAATATTTGTGAGCAAGATTCGATTTTGAATGCAGCAGTGATATAGAATGCAAAATATCGCTATCAATCGGTCATCACTACTTAGCTCAATGTATCCAGATTGAGAAAAATTCATGAACTTTACTCATCACCTATTTTCTCTGCGATTGCTCTCGTGCATCCTGATCTTGAGTATTCTCTCTGGTTGTATATCGCCTATGGCGTTGAATCGAGCCGTGCTGGCTTATGATGATGCCGTTACCGACGCTGTTTCTCAGCAATTGCTGATCAATATCGTGCGCGCGCATCATCGCCAGCCGATTCATTTCACCGGTGTTTCCAATATCGCTGCCACTTTCACTTTTCATGCCAACGCAGGCGCCACACCGGCATTGGGAGGACTCGCTGGCGCATCGATGTTGCCGATTTTTGGCGGCGGCGTATCGGAAAGCCCGACCATCAGCATCGTTCCGATCGAAGGGGAGGATTTCACCAAGCGGCTGCTCACGCCATTTCCCCAAAGTAAGTTGACCTTGCTGCTGCGTCAGCGTTTTGATGTCGATCTATTGTTGCGCATGATGGCGCAAGAGGTGCGCTTGCTGAATTCTGAGCAACCCAGCGTTTATCGCAATAGTCCGATCGATAAAGTAGGCTATGAGATGTTTCGGCGCGTGGTGTTGCATCTTTCTGCCATACAAGATCATAACAAACTGTATGCTGAACCACTATTTCTGACACACACTTGGACCATTCCGGCCAGCTCCATCGCAGCCGAAGGTTTCCAAGCACTACAAAAAGAATTTGTTGTGCGCTACAACGCAAAAGAAAATACTTATACGCTGAGTAAAAAAATCCCCGGACCGATTTTGATCACCAATTACGACCCTAATACATTATCTGATGAAGAACGTGAAAAGCTGAACGACATGGCAGAAGACTGGAATATCAGCGATGTTGCTTTCGATATCCGATCCGATCAGTATGGTGGGGAATGGCCGATGAGCGGTATTTTTCGACTCAGAAGCTTTCACTCGATTCTCGGTTTTCTCGGCAAAGCGCTCGGCGAAGAATCCGGATACCACGTCGCAAAAGATCCCAGAACGCCAGCCATACTCGGCAACGAGAATCCTGATCTCACCATGGGATTCGTGGTCTCTGACACAACTCCTGCGGAAGTCGATTTCTCCATTCGTTGGAATAATCGGTATTATGCAGTGAATACTCAAGAACCCTATGCGCGCTGGAACCGCGACGCCTTTCAGTTATTGTTCCTGCTGTTCCAAATGACCGTGACCGACATCCCGCGCGTCGGCGTGCCGAGCATTACCATCGCCAAGTAGTCCGGTTAGTTTTACATCGATGATCGTTTTGCGGGTTTCTGCCGGATGCAGCGAACACGCTGGGAATATGGAAATAAACGATATCCCGGCTACTCAAAGAATTGATAAGTATTTCGTCCGGCATTCTTGGCCCGGTACATGGCGGTATCGCCATTTTTAAGCAGCGTTGTCGCATCATGGCCGTCTTTGGGCATGATAGCGATGCCAATGCTGGTACCGATTTTTATTTCCTGATGGTTAATGAAAAAAGGGTATGTCAATGTGCTGATAACCTTGGTTGCGATCATTTCCAAAGAGAAAATACTGCTATTAAAAAATAGTATAACGAACTCATCACCACCCAGACGCGCCACGGTGTCTTCTTTGCGGATAATAGCACTGAGTCTTCTTGCAACCTCTTTGAGCAGCATGTTGCCGGCTTCGTGACCCAATGTATCGTTAACGTTTTTAAAATGGTCCAGGTCCAAAAACATAATGGCGCCGGTTTCCTGGCTGCGGTTGATATGTGCCAGCATTTGTAAAATGCGGTCTTGCAATAAATACCGGTTAGGCAAGCCGGTAAGCTCATCGTGCGTGGCCATTTTTTCTATCTGCTCTATAGTGCGCTTGCGTTCCGAAATATCCTGCGCGATGCCTAAAAATCCGAAAATATGATCATTCTGGTCTCTTAACGCTGAAATAGTCAGTAATACCGGGAAGCGCGTGCCATCCTTGCGAATGTAAGTCCATTCGTGCTCATTCAAAAGCCCTTTCCGCGATTTCGCAACAAACACCTCAAATCCCGGTTTCAAATCTATCCCTAATTCTTCTGAGAAAGCCTTGGCTCGTTCTACGACTTCTATGGGTTCATGGATAATGCCCGGGGTCAGTTTATTGATGAGCTCTGCTGCTTTATAACCCAGCATTTTCTCGGCTGCTTGATTGAATGTCTGAATAATCCCGTCCGCGGAGGTTGCAATGATGGCGAGCCCTGCAAAATCCAAGAGTGCATTTTGCCATGCCGTTTTTGCGGCGATTTCTTCTTCCAGCAGTTTGCGAGCCGTGATCTCAGCCCGTATGGCGATATATTTATAGGGCTTGTTCTCCTTATCGAGAAAAGGCACGATCGTGGTATCGACCCAGTAAATGGAACCATCCTTTGCGCGATTTCTAAATTCACCTCGCCAAATCACACCCGCTTTAATGGTATCCCATAAATTTTTGAGAAATTCTTTTGAATGATAGCCGGAATTAATAATTCTATGATCTTTGCCAATCAATTCTTCACTTGAATACTTCGAGATATCGCAAAACTTTTTATTAACATAGAGAATCTTGCCTTTGGCATTAGTCACTGCAACGATGGCATGCTCATCGAGCGCGATATTAAAATCCTTAATGTCATTTCCGATATTCATGGCGCTTTAAGAGAGGGATTTGTTGATAAAAGATCGTTTTAAATCTTGAAAATTCAAAGATTAATGTGCAGTCTCCCAGGTTTTTGCTAAAAATACAGCATGTAAGATTAGTCTGATACATTTTACCTTTTAGACTGTGAAATAAATGTCAAATATTATGAATAATAAAAATATTTGGCTGGGTTGCCTGGAACGGAAAACCGTTACGCAGAGGATTAAGAAAGCTATTTGCTAGAAGTGCGCGGCCAAGGTTCATCGGCGTCGAGTTCGAGCAGGCGTTCCAGCGCCATGCCTCCTTCGACATTGGGTTCCAGTTCGTCAACAGGCAATGAATCACACGCCGGATAATTGGCGAGTAGATGTTGCAAACCATGCGTGCGGGAATCGAGCGCGGTGACCGGCACCGAACCGCATCCCGCTTGCTGCAAGGCCCGTACCAGCGACCGGATGTCCGCTTCGTATTGTTCGCGCGCGAACACCAGCCGCACGAAACCTTCATGATCGCCGATTAATGTTTTGTCCAACGCCGGGCGCAGACCGGCAATGTCCAGATCCCAAACCACGGTGTTGCTATCCGGATGGCTGACAAGTATTGATTCTTCAATGTAGACATCCGGCGCATAACCGCAATCAGCGGTCAGCACTTGATGTGCGCCCGGCTGCTTGATCGACTCGATCAATGCGAACACGTCCCAAACGACGCCGCGTTCGGCCAAATCGTCACCGCCGCCCGCAAACTCGGGAATCGCTTGCAATATCAGGCACGGCGGATCGCAGAAAATAATTTCACTGTAATAAATCTGCCGGCCGATGCGGCTCGGCAGCGTGAGCGCGGGGCGGGTTTCATCGTCAGGGAAGCGGATCATGATCGGGTTGCTTTGCCGGTTTTTTGCCGGATTTCCGGGTTGTGGCGGCGGGTAGCAGGCTGGTGATCGCTTGGTAACGCTCGAACAAGAACGCCACGCGCTCG
>JAMXAE010000041.1 GCA_024281695.1 Nitrosomonas sp.
GTGAAAAAGTAGGTATCGTCGGTCGTTCAGGTGCCGGCAAATCGACCTTCGTGAATCTTTTGCTCAGATTCTATGATGTACAGCAAGGCAGGATCACCATTGATGACCAAGACATTCGTTCGGTCAGCCAGGATAGTCTGCGCGCCAACATCGCAATGGTGACGCAGGACACGTCACTCTTACACCGTTCAGTTCGTGATAACATTCTGTTTGGCAAACCCGACGCCACGGATGAACAAATGATCGCGGCGGCCAAACAAGCACAAGCCCATGAATTTATCCTGACACTGAGAGATATCAAGGGCCGCACCGGCTATGCTGCCCATGTCGGTGAGCGCGGCGTCACGCTTTCCGGCGGTCAACGGCAACGTATTGCGATTGCGCGCGTACTGTTAAAAAATGCCCCCATCCTGGTGCTGGACGAAGCCACATCGGCACTCGATTCAGAAGTCGAAGCCAGCATTCAGCAGAGCCTGTATCAACTCATGCAAGGCAAGACAGTGATCGCGATCGCGCACCGCCTATCCACCATTGCAGCCATGGATCGCCTGATCGTATTTGACAAGGGCCGTATCGTAGAACAAGGCAGCCACGCAAAACTTATTGCCGATAGTCAGCTCTATGCTCAATTGTGGAATCATCAATCCGGCGGATTCTTAGGTTTGCTGGACAATGAGCCGGCCAAGTGATACGACCTATTGATTTCTGTAAAGCAATACCCTATTTGTCGCAATAAAACAACACTCCATCCCACTACATGCTGCTTTGTTCTCAGAAGTAAACCAAAGCTTATTCGTTTATTTATGGAGTATTGCAACTAAACAGGTTGAACAAAACCACAATCTGCTGTTTATTTTGAAATATCGATTTCACCCAAAGAACTTATAATCCTGTCCTATTATTCACAACGCATACTGCTGTACAGCGAATAAGTAAGCGAAGTATAGATAGCAACCAATGTTCATTTTCTTGAGAAATCTGGAAAATCATTTTTCCAATCAAAATAATTGACCTTAAATCTAATTAACCAACCTAACCAATGATTGCTAAATCGGATACAAAAACAGCACACTCTGTTCGAGGATACCTGCTGCTTTTCCTCTCCTACCTGTTCGCCAGTACTGTATTCGCCAATCAAAAAGCTTTGTTGAAAGAAGATATCACCGATCTTCCTCTGGAAGAATTGATGAACACAAAAATAACCACGGTTTCACGCAAGTCGGAAAGCTTAAAGAACGCACCTGCTGCGGTGTTTGTCATTTCCCAGGAAGATATTCGCCGCTCCAGCGCCAATAGCATTCCTGAATTATTGCGGATGGCACCTGGATTGTCGGTCGCACGTATTGATGCCAACAAATGGTCGGTCACTTCGCGCGGATACAGTGGCCGCTTTGCTGATGATCTGTTGGTGATGATCGATGGTCGTACTGTTTACTCCCCTTTGTTTGCCGGAACGTTCTGGGAAACGCTCGATCTCCCTCTGGAAGATATTGATCGTATTGAAGTGATTCGTGGCCCTAGTGGAACTATTTGGGGCGCCAATGCGGCCAATGGCGCCATCCATATCATCACCAAGCGAGCCAGAGATACTCAAGGCACCTTAATCACCTCCGGCGGCGGTAGCGAAGAAAGAGGTTTTGCGACAGTACGTCATGGCGGCAAAATTGGAGAAAACTTACATTTCCGACTCTATAGCAAAGGATTTACCCGCGATAACAGCTTTAGTCCGAGCGGCGCAAACGATAGTTGGCGCATGGGAACCGTTGGTTTTCGCGCCGATTGGGATATCAATAGCAATAATACCGTCACCTTCCAGGGTCAGTATTATGGCGGCAAAGCCGGTCAGAATACGATTTTCATCAATCCTCAGGAACCGGAAACGGCAACCACTCGGATTGAAGATGCCAATTTATCCGGCGGACATGCATTACTACGATGGCAGCGCACGACCGGCATAAACTCGAACTATGCCTTGCAAGCCTATTACGACCGTACACGGCGCGATGAATTGTCGTTTCAGGAATCTAGGCAAACTGTCGATGTGGATTTTCAGCATCGATTCCCGCTCACCACACTCTTTCGTCAGGATATCGTATGGGGAGGAGGCTATCGCTGGACAACAGATCATTTGGGTATCAACCTGCCTATTTTCTTCGATCCTACACGGCGCGATTTACAAACCGGGAATGTATTCGCACAGAGCGATATTCCACTAGTGGTGGATCGGTTAAAACTCACAGCGGGCCTAAAATATTTGGATAACACTTATGCACACGGGAATTTTCTACCGAATGCCCGATTGCTGTGGACTCCCGATTCCAATCAATCAATTTGGGCTTCTGCAACCCGTTCAATCCGTCTCCCATCGCGCTTCGAACATGATGGTAATCAGATCATGAAAGACGGTGCTGAATTTATCCGGCGTGTCAGCAATCCTCATCTCACATCCGAAACATTATGGGGATTCGAGACAGGATATAAACGCAAAATCACTTCGGATTTGTCCGTGGATATCGCAGGCTTCTTCAACGACTACTCCCACTCTACCAGCGAGCTGGAAATCGCACCGGCAACGATCCAAATAACCGATCAACGCCACACGCAAATCTATGGTTTTGAAGTTTTTGGAGAATGGCGTGCTTTGAGCAGACTCCGCTTCATGCCCAGCTACAGTCACTTACAGGTAAAAAACCGAGTACCGGCAGGTCAAGAGGCAGAATCGGGAGAAGATCCCAAACATCAATTCACTTTTCGCTCACAGTTAGACCTAGCCCATAATGTCGAAGTAGATGCTTTTTTTCGCTACATCGACAAATTACCGGGATTAGAGATTGCTAGCTATAAGGCGCTCGATCTGCGAATGGCCTGGAAGCCTATTTCAAATGTAGAATTATCACTGATCGGACAAAACTTATTGCAGTCGCACCACCAGGAATTTTCGCCTGAGCTTATCCAAACCATGCCTGTACAGATTCAACGCGGTATATTCGGCAAAGTGACTTGGCGCTTCTAATAACCTAATTCACCAACTAATTAATGAATATTTATCGAATATTAATTATCACGTTATGTCGACAGAGTTCACATTATTGACATTCTGTAAGGTCGCTTAACCAGAATGTCCACCGCAAAATTATGCATGCTGCTCTGCTGGGCCATCATTATTCACTCGCCGTATGTCTTGGCAGGAGAATCTGATGAATACACTTTAAAAGCAGCTTTTCTGTATAACTTTGCCGCTTATACGACATGGCCGGATAGTCACATTGATACTTTCAATTTATGTATTTATGGGAGCGATCCTTTTGGGTCAGATCTCGATTTCTTATTGAAAAAGAAGAAAATAAATGAGCGCACTATCACCATTCGCAGAACAAGTAACATTGACCATCTCGATCAATGCCAACTGGTTTTTATATCCAATTCGGCAACCAATCACTTAACAAAAATCATCGGTGCTTTGGAAGACAAGCCTGTATTAACCGTGGCGGACAGCCCCGGGGCCAATCAACTGGGCGTTGCACTCAATATGGCCATCAGAGAAGACAAAGTTACGTTTATAGCCAATCTCAATAGAGCCAGAAAAGCCGGTCTAAGTTTAAGTGCCCAGCTGCTGCGCTTCGCCACCGAGGTTCATCAATGAGAAAAGACCCGATTCTCGTTGTATTTTTTGTTAAACAACAAGCGTCTCGCTTCGCTAAACACTTAACTTTTCAAAACTATTTTACTAAAAGTTACCAAGAATTAAGACGATAAAAACCTTATTTCTCGGCCTTTGATCAGCAATCGGATATGTTTAAATCAAAGTATTAAAAAATTAAACCAGCCAATCGTGTTCTCTCCTCAAAAAATCGCTCTATTCAATCATTCTGTTGCCAGCAAAAGCCTTCTATTTTGTCTGCCTTTCATGACAATACTCCCCGTCAATGCAACATCGAATCTGGAACAAATGAGCTTAGAACAGTTAATGAATATCCGCGTGGTAGGTGCCTCAAAATACGAACAAAAACAGCAGCAGGTCGCTGCCGCCGTCAGCGTCATCACGCGCAAGGATATCAGAGCTTATGGCTGGCGCACACTAAATGAAGCGCTTGCTAGCCTGCCCGGAATTCACCCCACCTACGATCATCAATATGATTATCTTGGTACACGCGGGTTTGCCTTACCTGGAGATTTCAATACGCGCGTATTGATCACGATCAATGGCAATCGCATTAACGATGCCACCTATGATCAAGGGCCTACAGGGCGTGACTTTCCCCTCGATATTGATCTAATCGAACGGATTGAATTTATTCCAGGGCCAGGCAGTGCTGTGTATGGTCAGAATGCCATGCTGGGTGTGGTCAACGTCATTACACGCAATGGCTCCGACGTTAAAGGCGCAGAGCTTTCCACCTCCTACCAAACAGCAGAAACCATGCCGCAGGAACGTGCTACGCTGGGCAAGAAATTCGATAACGGAATCGATGCGTTAATTTCCGTATCGGGGCTTCAATCCCGCGGGGTAGATCGCTTCTTTGATTATGGAGATTCCGGTATTTCAGGTGTAGCGCGCCACATGAATGGAGAGGACGTTAAGCAATTATTCGCGCGAGCGACAAAGGGCCCTTTCGCCTTTGATTTCATTTACGGCGACCGACACAAGGAGAATCCGGTTGCTCCCTATATGACCGACCCACTGGCCGGAGGAGCTTCGGTTAATGACCGCCGTCTCAATACACAAATCCAGTATAACGACCATTTTATCAACGATACCCTCAATGTACTGGGCCGATTATTTCTCGGCCAATACCGCTACCACCAGCCTGGCATCTACAGTGGTGAGAGAACCGTGGGAACCGGCCCCAGCGACTGGCACGGTGCAGAATTTCGCTTGCTTTCGACAGCTTTGACTGATCATAAACTCATGCTTGGCGTTGAATATCAAAATAACACAAGCATCAAGCAAACTTTCCAGAATTTCGTAAATGCTGCTGACAACATCACGATCAATAGTTCTGTCGTACGGGTAGGTGTGTATGCTCAAGACGAATGGCGCATCACCGATACCTTGTCTGCGACTGTGGGGCTTCGCTATGATTACAATACATGGATTGGTAATCGATTAAGCCCACGCGGCGCCTTGATCTGGCAGGCCACTCCCAAAGCAACGTTCAAAGCGCTTTATGGCCGCGCCCACCGTTCACCGAATTCGTATGAACGTGACTACAACGATGGCACCACTCAAGTTTCCAATCCTGGATTACATAGTGAAGCCGTGGATACCGCCGAACTGGTAGCCGATTATCTCCCACTACCCAATATGAATGTGCGTGCCACCGCTTATGCTTGGGATATGTACAATCTCATCGCATTAGGCATGGATCCACTCAGCGGACTTTCCCAATATCAACAATCGTCCAATAAAGTGCTTGCCAGAGGAACAGAATTATCCGTTGATAAAACCTGGGATTGGGGCGCGCGGCTACGCAGTAGCTTTGGCATCCAGAATGCCGAGCAGCAAAACTCGCACCTTCCCAATTCACCTTATTACTTGGGCAAATTGAATCTCTCTATTCCGATACCATTAATGACCGGCCTGCGCGCTGGTTATGAATTGCAATATTATGGCAAACGCAAGACGAATGACGGCACCAGCACGGATAGCTATTTCCTTTCCAACCTTAATCTAGTAACCGATGTCCGATGGGTGAAAGGATTGGAAGCATCATTGAGCTTCTACAACCTATTTAATGAGCACTATCAACACCCGGCGGCAGATACCAACTGGCAAAATAGCCTTGTGCAGCCCGGGCGCACTGTCCGGTTAAGAATGGATTATCGTTTCTAAATTAGCTTTCCAATTTCTTCGCCTATATTGAATTGAGCAGCTTAATCTTGAGTTGAGTTCACAAGCATTTAGGAATTAAGATCATAAAAACCTTATTTCTCAACTTTTTGATTAGTAATTGGGTATGTTTAAATCGAGGAATTCTGGGATCAAATCAATTCATCGTGCCCGCTTCACAAAAACTCGCTCCGTCGATCGTCAGTTCTCGTATAAAGAGAGGCTTGCTGCTTTACTCACTTTTCATGACGATACTTCCGGCCAATGCAGGGCCAAACCTAGAGCAGATGAGCTTAGAACAGTTAATGAATATTAGCATCACAAGCGCAGCCAAATACGAGCAAAAACAGCACGAAGTTGCCGCAGCCGTCAGCGTTATCACGCGCAAGGATATTAGAACCTATGGCTGGCGCACGCTGAATGAAGCACTCGCCAGTCTTCCCGGAATTCACCCTACCTATGATTATCAGTATGAATATTTTGGCTCACGCGGATTAGGTCTACCCGGAGATTTTAATTCGCGTGTACTGATTACAATCAATGGCAATCGTATTAATGATGCCACTTATGATCAGGGACCCACAGGGCGTGACTTTCCCCTCGATATAGATTTGATCGAGCGAATTGAGTTTATTCCAGGGCCCGGCGGTGCAGTGCATGGTTTGAATGCTATGGTCGGTGTAGTCAATATCATTACGCGCAATGGCTCGGGCGTGAAGGGGACAGAGCTTTCGACTTCATACCAAACAGCCGAAACCATGCCGCAGGAGCGCATCACGTTCGGTAAGAAGTTCGACAATGGAACAGATGCAATCATCTCTGCCTCCGGCCTTCAATCCCGCGGAACAGATCATTTCTTTAATTATGGAGATGCAGGCATTGCTGGTGTGGCACACCGCATGGACGGAGAAAATGTTAAGCAGCTATTCGCACGCGCTACCCAAGGTCCTTTCTCATTTGATTTCATCTATGGCGATCGACGCAAGGACGACCCCACCGGAGCATACCTTTCCGATCCACTAGTAGCCGGGCAATTTCAACGAGACCGTCGTCTCAACACGCAAATCCAGTATAACGAAAGTTTTGCCAACGATACATTCAATGTCTTAGGACGGGCATTCCTTGGTCAATATCGCTATGATAACCCGATGGTTTACGGCGGCGAGCGTACGTTATCCATTGGACCCGGTGACTGGCATGGTGCTGAATTGCGCTTGCTGTCGACCGCTTTTGCCAATCATAAATTGATGATAGGCGCTGAATATCACAACAATACTCGCATCAAACAAACCTTCCAGAACTTTGATAACCCGGATCAGAATATCGCAATCCATAGTTCTATCGTGCGTGCTGGCATGTATATACAGGATGAATGGCGCATCACCGATACATTGTCGGCCACGCTAGGATTGCGTTATGACTATAGCAAATGGATCAACAATCAACTCAGTCCGCGCGGCGCATTGATCTGGCAAGCGACTCCTAAAACAACCCTCAAGGCACTATATGGTCGCGCTCACCGCTCGCCCAATGCCTATGAACGCGATTACAACGATGGCATATTTCGGGTTAATAATCCCGGACTACATGCTGAAACAATCGATACTGCTGAATTGGTGGCCGATTATCGTCCGTTGCATGACATGAATCTGCGGGCTGTAGTATATGCGTGGGATACCTACAATCCGATTGTTTCTGCAATTGATCCTATCAGCGGACTTGGTCAGTACCAACAGGCCAACAAGGTTACTGCCAGAGGAACGGAACTTTCCGTCGATAAATCATGGGATTGGGGTGCACGATTCCGTAGCAGCTTCGGTATTCAAAATGCTGAGCAGCAAAGTGTACATCTGACCAATTCGCCCCATTATTTGGGAAAGTTGAATATTTCCATCCCCATACCGCTCATAACTGGCCTACGGGCCGGCTATGAGTTGCAATACTACGGCAAGCGCAAGACACTTGATGGTACACATACAGACAATTATTTCCTTTCTAATCTTAATTTAGTAACGGATGTTCGATGGGTGAAAGGATTGGAGGCATCCCTGAGCTTCTACAACTTATTTAATGAACACTATCAGCAACCGACAGATGCCAATTGGCAAAGCAGCCTTTTGCAACCTGGACGCACCGTACGTTTAAGAATGGATTACCGCTTCTAAGCGCAAGATGGCATCCTTATTCAAAATACTCCGCGCCCCCGATCGATGGTTATCCCGATGGATAGCTATTATGTGCCACGAGGCACAGGGAAAACTGGGGGCAATTGCTTTCCATGGCAATTACCGCATTAGGAAACGAACGTTTGAAACTTATTGTTCAATGTTGTGCTTTTGTTGTTTTTTGTTGCTGAGTCATTCGCCATTGGTACAAGCTGAACAGCTGTCAGAATATCGACTAAAAGTGGCTTTTCTCTACAATTTCGCTGCCTATACCGAATGGCCAAATTTGCCTAGCCAAGCTTTGAATTTGTGTATCTATGGCGAAGATCCATTTGGCGAACATTTGCAGCATTTGCGCCAAAAGAAAGTCAATGAAAATGAAATAGTGATTCGGCATACGAGAAATATCGACGATCTTCCGAATTGCCAGATTGTTTTTATTACTCGTTCAGTCACCAACAATCTTACCGAAATCATTAACAAATTGAATGGAATGCCGATATTAACTATTGCCGACACACTCGGCACTGGTCAACAAGGCGTTATACTCAACATGGCCATCAAAGAGGAGAAAGTCACATTCGAGGCCAATGTCGCTGTTGCAAAAAAAAGTAACTTAAAACTTAGCGCTCAATTATTACGTTTCGCCACTGAGGTACATCAATAATGAAGAATTCATTGCCTAAAAATATTACATTACGCACCAAACTGCAGAAAATCAGCCTTGTTACACAAAGCACGGCTATGCTACTGGTTGCTACATTGGTAATTTTGAGCAATTTCACTTTGGATTTCTTTTCATTATTAGAATCCGGCGAAGCAACAGCTAAAATATTGATTGAAAATGCTGTCGCAACCCTGATGTTTAAAGACACGAACTCTGCGCAAACATTATTACAATCACTTAGTCATTTACAAGAAATTCAGGCTGGCGCTATCTACAATGAAGAAAAAGCACAATTTGCGTATTACTCTATAGATAATAGACCACTTGCAGACACTTTATTCTCTCTGGAGAAAAATGCTTTTATCACTATCAACTCCATTACCACTATTCAACCGATTTATTTTAATGACCATTTATACGGCGCACTTTATCTGGAAATATCTTTAGCTCCTCTTTATTGGCAATTACTGTGGCAAAGTGTTATTACCATTACTGCTGCTATTTTTGCCATAGTTATTGCTTATCTTTTGTTGCAACGGCTTAACAAATCAGTTTTAGATCCGCTCAATTATCTTTCCACTGTCATGGAGCACGTATCGACCCAAGCAGATTACACAGCGCGAACTGAACCGAGTGAAATTACTGAATTGAATACGCTCTCAAAGGGATTCAATAATATGCTAGAAATGATTCAAGAGCGTGACGCAAAACTTGCAGATCATTTAGATCATCTTGAAGATGAAGTAGCAAAGCGAACTGAAGAGCTGGTACATGCGAAAGAATCTGCAGAAGCCGCAAGTAAAGCCAAAAGCGAATTTCTGGCTACGATGAGTCACGAAATACGCACCCCGATGAATGGAATTCTAGGGATGACTGAATTACTTCTCGACAGTCCACTAGGAAGTGATCAGCGCCGCTTTGCAGAAACCGTTCAACGTTCAGGGCAGCATCTTTTAGGCATTATCAATGATATCCTTGATTTCTCAAAGATTGAATCGAATCATATGGAGCTGGAAATTATTGACTTTGATCTCGTCAAATTGATTGAAGATACACTGGCTATGTTCGCACAACCAGCCGATGAAAAAGGTTTGGAATTAGCCGCACAGTTTACCCCTCCCAATACCAACTTTATGGTGCGTGGAGATTCATTTCGATTACGCCAAGTAATCGCAAATTTACTGAATAATGCGATTAAATTCACTGCTCAGGGAGAAGTTGTCATTCGCGCAGAAATGCAGAATGAAACCGAAACACTGGCTCATATCTCATTATGTATCGAAGATACAGGCATCGGTATTCCTGCGGAACATCACGAGAAGATTTTCAAACACTTCTCTCAGGCAGATGGTTCCACAACTCGCCAATATGGAGGAACTGGACTCGGCCTCACAATTTGCAAAAGACTGCTGGAATTGATGGGCGGAAGCATTCATGTTGAAAGTGTTCCAGGCCATGGTTCTAAATTTTGGATTACTCTGCACTTGGAAAAATCCAAATTGACGCAAAAAGTTTCATCCTATACTACTGACTTGCGTGATATTAAAGTCCTGGTTGTAGATGATAATCAAACTAATCGAGAAATTCTTAAACTACAGTTGCAAAGCTGGAATATGAATGTCGTTTGTGTTGAGAGTGCGGAACAAGCGCTAAAGTACATGACTCAAGCTCTAAATAATAATGCACCCTATCATTTAGCCATTCTAGATATGCACATGCCAAAAATGGATGGATTACAATTAGCAAGCAAAATTCATGCGGATAACCGTCTAACCAAAACTCGCTTGATGATGTTAACCTCGACCTATAGTAACGCCAGTCAACTCGAGAGACAAAATATTGGCATTTTGCGTTGCGTAAACAAACCTGTTCGCCAGAAAGAGTTATTTGACATTATCAGTGATGTCATGAGGCGTAACCTTGACACGGTCACTATAGATCCTGCATTTTTACAAGATCCAACTCCTGCGCTTACACAAACTCTATATGGAAAAATTCTACTGGCCGAGGACAACCCGGTTAATCAAGATGTAGCCAAAGCAATGCTAACAAAACTCGGTCTGGAAACAGAAATCGCCCATAATGGCAAGCAAGCGTTAGACCTTGCAGTCAAGAATAAATACGATATGATCCTAATGGATTGTCAAATGCCCATTATGGATGGCTTTGAAGCAACTTCACTCATTCGCCAGCAATTCAACAATAAAATTCCTATTATTGCAATCACTGCTAATGCCTCGGAAAGTGATCGCACACAGTGCTTAAATGCTGGCATGGATGATTTTCTCTCTAAACCTTATTCATTAGATCAATTGCAACGAACAATCACACGTTGGCTACCTAAAGAAAAAATTAACCCGATAGACACTGTAAAATCTAAAATAGTTGAAATAGCACCTGAAGAAAACAATACACTTGCACTCAATCCGATGCGACTTGATCAGATCCGTGAACTTGATCCTGCCGGAGGCCATAAACTAGTTAACAAAATTCTACAAGCTTATCTTGAATCGGCCGATGGCTATGTACAACAGCTTGAGCAAGCAATAATAAATGGTGATGCAGACAGTTTACGTCGATCAGCGCATACACTGAAGTCCAGCTCCGCTAATATTGGAGCCGAAAGCTTATCGGCAATATTCAAACAGCTGGAAGCATATGGCCAATCAGGAGAATTAGTCCATGCAAAATTTCTACAAGAAAGCTTGCAACAACATTATCAGCAAGTCATCGCCGAAATTAGGAAAATGCTCGATCAATCATGACCACAGAAACTTTTAAAATTTTACTGGCTGATGATGATGTAACCGTCAGATATCTGATGGAAGCTGCGTTAGAGCAGGCAGGATTCAGCGTAACACTAGCTTGCGATGGAGCGGAAGCTATTCGCTTATTCGAAGCAGCACCAACTGATATGGTAATGTTAGACGTAGAGATGCCTCAGATGGATGGTTATCAGGTTTGTTCATATCTACGAACAAAAATAGGCAACGAACTACCCATCATCATGGTAACAGGAATGGATGATGTGCAATCAATCCACCGTGCTTTCGAAGTAGGTGCGACAGATTTTATTGCCAAACCAATCAACTGGAATTTGATCAGCTATCGCATACTATATCTAAAACGCGCTTATCTGAATCTGCTCGATCTTCAAATTGCTAACGCACGCAGCAAAGCAATTTTCAGTGCGATTCCAGATACAATGTTCATTCTGAGTGATAATAGTAAAGTTATTGATATGCAGAGTCATTCTGACAATACTTCCTGGTTAGCCACAAAACTGAGAAATTCATTGCATCAAACTCTACCCGACAATATTGTCAAATTGTATTTGGATGCAGCAGATCGGGCTCGCAAGTATGAAACAGTCGAGCTTTTCGAATATCAACTTAAATTAGATGATGACAAAACCAGATATTATGAAAATCGGGTTGTAGTTATTGATTCTCAGGAAACACTCTGCTTAGTTCGCGATATTACAGAGCGTAAAGATTCTGAAAGCAGAATCTCTCGCCTTGCTTATTTTGATAGTCTAACCGGACTACCTAATCGTCAATCCTTTATGGAGCATTTAAAAAGAGAAATTAATCGCGCAAAGTTTATCGGGAACAAACTGGCGATCCTTTTTCTTGATTTAGATGGATTCAAAAGTATCAATGACACAATGGGACATACTGCTGGCGATGTTATTCTTCAAGGAGCCGCTAGTCGCTTACAAAGCTGCACACGTTCCTCTGATTTTATATCACGTAGTGATACCAATCACTCGCAGGTTGAACTCGCTCGCCTAGGAGGTGATGAATTCACTGTCGTTATTCCTAATCTACATCGTGCCGAAGATGCCTTAATTCTCGCACATCGAATTCGCGAAGCCATGCGCCACCCTTTCCACCTTGAGAGTCGCGATGTGGTACTTACTACGAGCATTGGCATTGCCCTTTACCCCGATGATGGCAAAGATGTTGAGACTTTGTTAAAGAATGTGGATACGGCTATGTATCATGCAAAAAATGAAGGTCGGGATAATTGTCAATTCTATAACATTGACTTAACACTTCAAGCCGAAAAGCGCATGCATCTGGAAAATGATCTACGTAATGCATTACAGTGCAATGAATTACATCTTGTATACCAACCACAATTGGATGTTGCAAGTGAAAGCTTTCAATCGGTAGAAGCGCTTATTCGCTGGCAACATCCAACACAAGGGCTTATTTCGCCTCTCGATTTTATTCCCCTAGCAGAAGAAAATGGTTTAATTATTCCGATCGGTGAATGGGTGCTACGAACCGCTTGTACCGAAGCCGTTCAGTGGCATAAAAATGGGCATTATTTGGAGGTAGCTGTCAACCTTTCTCCTTTACAGTTTAAAAACCCTGATCTGGTTAAAACGGTGCTCAATATTTTGACTGAAACAGGTTTTCCACTCAACAAGCTTGTTCTAGAAATCACTGAAAGTGCTTTAATGGAACACAATGAGAGTACTTTAACCACACTCAGTACTCTACGCGAACATGAGATCCAAATTGCACTCGATGATTTCGGTACCGGCTATTCCTCGATGAGTTATTTAAAACGCCTTCCTATTAATAGCATAAAGGTGGACCAAAGTTTTATACGTGGGCTACTGGATGATAAAGATAATCTTGCTATTGTTCGAGCCATTATTTCTTTATCCAAGAATCTCGGTTTTACCATTACTGCTGAAGGTATTGAAACATTGAATCAGGCACAAGTTTTAAAATTCTTTGGTTGTGAAACCTTGCAGGGCTACTACTTTAGCAAACCCATAGATACCAGAGAGATTATTTCTCTTTGTGAAAAACAATGGTCAATCCATGCAATTGAACCTGAAGGAATAAGTCATGAAAATAGCTGACATTAACCAGTTAAAAATCAGCACCTTATTGCCGAGCCCCAAAGGCGTAGCGCTGGCCTTATTGGAGGCTTGTCGACGAGAAGATGTCAGCATTCATCAAATTGCCAAACTGATTCAAACTGACCCAGCGCTTTCCGGTCGCCTAATTCAACGAGCCAATACGACAAACCTGACTACTCGTGCAATCACTTCTGTATTGGATGCCATTTCTCGCGTTGGCCTAATAGTCGTTAAACAGCTAGCGATGGGATTCTCGTTGATCGATCAATATCAGCAAGGTCCTTGCAAGAAATTTGATTACCAAGAATTCTGGTCACATTCACTACTCATGGCGATTTCTATGCAGGAATTGGGCAAATCGACTCGCATATCTGCACCCGATGAATTATTTGCTTGTGGATTGATGACACGCATTGGTTGCTTAGCGTTAGCTACAATTTATCCCGATAAGTACGCCGAATTGATAGAGCAGCAAGCTCCCGGTAAATCTCTCATTGGTTTGGAACAACAATACTTGCAGACTGATCACAATGAATTAACTGCAGCTATGCTGATCAATTTTGGTGTTCCAAATATCTATGCAGAATCTGCCTACTATCATGAGGCACCGGGAGAATCGGGATTTTCCGAAGGATCCCGCCCCTATCAAATTGTGCATCTGCTTTATTTGGCAAAACAAATAGCCGATTTTGGATTAGCCAAAGAGTCAGAGAGAAGCAAACGAATCTCGGAACTTATGCTACTTGGCGGAAAAATTGGTTTAGATACAGAATCATTTGGGACATTCATCGATCAAGTCATGCAGGAATGGCAATTATGGGGAAAAATGCTCAAGATATCACCTGCGGAGCTCCCTCCTCCATTCCATAAGATGATGAATGCTTCCGCACCGCGTGAAGAAGATGTAACTGACACTTCTTCGCTCCGCATACTTTTAGTAGAAGATGATCCATCCAGTCTTGTACTTGTTGAAGGACTGCTATCCGACATTCTGGGTCACACCGTATTTACAGCGAGTAATGGTCAGCAAGCTCTGTCTTTATCGATGGAAGTCTTGCCGCATGTAGTAATCACTGATTGGTTAATGCCGGTGATGAGTGGTCTCGAATTAACCCAATCCTTACGGGCGACAGAATGGGGCCAAAATTTATATATTATTATGTTGACTAGCATTGAAGATGAAGAAGAAGTCATTACGGCATTTGACGCGGGTGTAGATGACTACATCACAAAACCGATCAATATCCGCGCCTTCCGGGCCAGATTGCGAGCGGCATGGCACTATAGGAAATTGCAGGAGTCATGGGAACGTGACCGTGAACAACTCAAACGCTTTGCTGCAGAACTAGCAGTTACTAATCGTAAGCTAAAACATTTTGCATCAACCGATGTGCTCACAGAATTGCCTAATAGACGCGCTGGCATGGAAACACTATCTGAAGTATGGAGTATTGCAAATCGATCAGGCCAGCAGATGGCTGTCATGCTAATCGACATTGACCACTTCAAAAAAGTCAATGATACCTATGGCCATGCTATTGGAGATAAAGTACTTAAAGAAGTAGCAGCATCCATTCGGAATACTGCCCGCAAGGGAGATACTTTTTGTCGTATGGGAGGAGAGGAGTTCCTAGTTGTTTGCCAAAATGGAAACATCGATACAAACTCAGTTATCCTTTTTGCAGAAAGACTCCGTCAACACGTAAAGAAACAGCAAATTGATATCGATGACATTCACATTCACACTTCTATTAGTATTGGCGTTGCTATAAAAGAGGCTAGTATGAGAAGCGAAGATCACTTAGTCAATGCTGCTGACAAAGCACTTTATGCAGCCAAAAATGCAGGAAGAAATAAAGTTTTTCTGGCAATAAACAATAAGCTCGTCTGCTGCAATGCCAGTAATTAATAACTAGCTTCTACTTGATCAAATGAAGAGCTTATTACAATACCGGTTAGATATCGTGATTACACAACATAGTCTATACTTGTAGTGGTATCGCATCGATCATGCTGATGCAGCAAGGTCATTCAGTGAAGCCATTAATCGTATAAAACGAGGCTCGTTAGGCGACAAATTATCGGCAGCAAGGAGACTCTCTCGAGCTTCCTTCACCAATTCAGGTGTTAATCCATTTTTCTGGATATAAGTAATAATCACATGAGCCAAATTAAGTAGAACACGCATGTTTGCCGGCATTGCAGCACGAGCATCCCGCATTGCATTGACAGCTTCTTCATACTGACCTTTACTGATTAACAATACACCGCGATTCATAATAATCATGGCTTCTTTACATGAGGCTTCAATCAATTTGCTGCCTTCTTCACCCATTCCGGCTTGATCAAAAATTTCTGCAACCTCATGCAATAAGTTATTATTCTCCGGATTATTCTTAATTTCATCCTGCAATAATGCAATGGCTTTTTCTTTCGCCCCCGTAGCCAGCAGTAAACGAGCTATTTCCAGTGATCCATCGCTATCCAGATGAATACTATCGCTGGCAAGAAACTGATTGAGTTCGGCAGCAATCTGTTTAGCTTTTTCAACATGACCACTCTGATGATAAACCATTCCTTCAACAGCCAATGCTTTCAAACGCACTTCATCCGTTGCAAAGTTCTTATTGAGCTGAACCAATACATTACTTGCTTCATCAGGATTTTTATTAGCACTGCATGTTTTAGCAAGGCCGATATAAGCATCTGCTGTTTTTAACACCGAGTTCTCACCTAATGATACGCTCTTACGGAAAGCACGTTCAGCGAGTTCCAGCTTGCCCATTTTAATCGCCACATTGCCAAGATTATTATTCCGAATCAAAGAATTGGGTGATAGCTTAACCGTGCATTCAAGCACATTACTTGCTGCCTCGAAATCACCCATAGCCTGCAAGGTTTGCGCCAAAAGATCATGTGCCTCAAGAAATGTAGAATTCGCTTCAGTAGTTTCTTCAAGTAAGTCTTTAGCTTCAGCAAAATCATTCTTCTTAAGCAGAATCTTTGCTAATGCAACTTTGGCCCACGGAAAGTCACGTTCCTTCAGAACATGTTCCAAGAATTCTTTAGCGCGATCATGCTCACCCGTAATCAACAATAAATCACACTTAGTCCGAAGCAAATCAACCGCGTTGGCTTTATCAAAAACCAGGCGTTGATCGCACAAACTAATAGCTCTAGAATAATCTGATTGTTTCATCGCTTGGTATATTTTTGCGAAAGCCTCTTTCTTGGCATAAATCTTGGCTAGTCGCAACCGTAAATTCACTTCGGTAATAGGTTTCAGCAAATAAGCATCCGGCTGATATTCAGCCGCACCTATCACTGATTCAGGATTTTTCTCAGCAGAAATCATAATCCATAGACAAGAAAGCCCAACTAGCGATCGATACTTCGCTTCCTCAAGTACTTGTTGTCCATTCTTCCCAGATCCTAGATTAAGATCACAAAATACAACGTCAAATTGTATTTTTCTTAAAATTGCAATGGCCTCATTTCCGCTTGCGGCCATATATATTTGTTTCACATCCACCCCACAACCACGCATAAAGTCACGAAGAATACTGCGCATCTCTTGATAATCATCGATTATCAGCACTCTCTTAGCTGTGAAATTCAAATCAGGTATTGAGAAATTTAGTGAATTAACATTCATGGTCTTTAGAAATTTTTATCGCTTGATTTTACTAAGGAAGGCATAACACGAAGCAAGCGCCTCTAAGAGAGCCGCCGTTCTCCAACCTAAGCTCACCCAATTGCTCCTGATGATGATGCATTCGCGCCACCATTGCTGAGAAATAGAATCCCAAACCTGTACTCCCTCCTTGAAAATCCATACTACGCATATTGTCAACACTCTCCTGAAGGACCTGAATTGGATAACCATCTCCATTATCTTCGATACGCAATTCCAGCTTTTCATACTTCTTTTGAGCAGAGATACGTATGCAACAACGTGTATAACGCATCGCATTACTTAAAGCATTTTCGACTACTCCACTGATCAGATCTTCATCGAAATACCAATACAACCCTGACTGAGCATAAACTTCCAGATTGATTCCACGAGATTTAAGTAATTCCGAGTGCTGTGCCACCAATGCATGCAAGAAATCACTCAGACAAATCGTTTGGGGATCAAAGGGATAAATTTTCTGTCCCAATTTATAGAGAGCCAGTAATTGAATCAAGTTGTTATTAATGTGCTTTGCTTTATGATTCATTTGCACCAATTCAGCATAGGTCGTGAGTTTGGCTGAATCCGCTGAAGCTAACACTTTATCCAATCCACAGATCAGCATATTTACTGAGTTCTTCATATCATGCACTGAAGATGCAAGGAAATTGGCCATGCTTTGTGCAGATGGTGCAACACTGCTAACGTTACTATCTTTCATGTCAGATGCCTGTATTTTTGGTTCCCCTTAATAGGGTGTGCTTATTCATCATTCACCCTTCTGACAATTTAACGGCACAAAGCTTTGAAGCTGTAGAACTCCTGTGAGATTAATCAGTTTAGAAACAAACTCCTAAAATTACTTTACGTTTTCTAAGGTCATTCAATATTTCCCTGCCGCCATGAATAACGATATCTGGTTTGGGATGATTGAGTTCTTGAGCAACTTGCTGCAACAAAGCTTGCCCAGATTTTTGGCTGTCATTATTAGCAATCAGTTGCAACAGCCGCGCTGTGACTGAATTGATTTCCATGAAATGCACGTCAAAATAAGCATCCCGATAAACTACCAAATAGGTTTGAATGACGCTGATTTCTTTAGGTAGAAAATCAGGGCCTATTTTGTGAACGGGAAAGTGATAGTTGAGTGACCAAGCTAAGGGCGATATCACAGGTATGCCAGCGAGTAAATCACCCTGAAAGTCTATTTCCGCTTCATTAATTCTCACATCGAGCATAGAGAGTGCTAGCTCAACCCATTCGTAATGGGCGAGTTCCAACATAAAAGGCGGGTCATCAGAAGACGGCTTTCGCTCATACTCCAGATATTTTAGAAATTCGCGCGGCATTTCCGGAAATAATGGAGTATATGACAAGTGGCTGGCAAAATAATCCCGGATCATGGTATGCCAGCGTTCATCCGGTGTAATTTGACGTAGCACCGGATAAGTATTAGCCATGAAATCTTCTACGTTGTTATAGAATAATTCCCGGTAGATGCTCATGCGGCGTTCTTCTACATCTTCAGGACAGGGATTCTTTTCCGGGTCACGGATATGCGCTGCAAAAGCATATTGCTGACGCACAAAATGGGGACGATCAGCCGTGTTGTCGGTGGTCACCGATTTTGATCCTGCCATTTCGATTGCAATGCGTGAATCATGTCAACTTCCGCTATCAGCTTCCTCAGGGGAGGAAGATTAAAATCACGTTCTAGCAGAGTAGGTACAACACCAAAGTACTGATAGGTTTGTTCCAGCAACTGCCACACTGGATCGATGACATCTGCTCCATGCGTATCCACAATCAAATCTTCCGCTTCATTGTAGTGCCCAGCAATATGTAGATAGCGAATACGACTTGCCGGTAGCTGTTTAAGAAAAATTTCGGCATCATAGCAATGATTGGTACTATTTACGTAAATATTATTAACATCCAGCAACAGATCGCAATCAGCTTCGT
>JAMXAE010000042.1 GCA_024281695.1 Nitrosomonas sp.
TATCTGACCGATGCAGGAAAAGAGCTGTATCAAACCTGCCTGGGTATTTTTGAACATTTTTCCCGTTTTGAAATGATCGCATCGGATATGAAAGGCTTGAAATCAGGAAAACTGCGGCTTGCGGTGGTTACTACCGCGAAATATTTTACGCCACGTTTATTGGGCATGTTTTGCCAGGAATACCCCGGCATAGACGTTGCATTGAAAGTGACGAATCGCGAGCGGGTTCTGGAAAGATTAAGTAGTAATCAAGACGATCTATATATCTTAGGACAAGTTCCGGATGCCATTGATGCCGTAGCAGAAGTGTTTTTGGACAACCCATTGGTTGTTCTGGCATCGGCCGATCATCCACTGTCTCGCGAAAAAAAGATCAGTATTGAACGCATCAGCGATGAACCCTTTATCATGCGTGAACCGGGTTCTGGAACGAGAATGGCGACAGAACGTTTTTTTTTAGGATATGGTCATAAACTGAAAGTCCGCATGGAATTGGGCAGCAACGAAGCGATTAAGCAGGCGATTGTCGGCAGATTGGGTATTGCCGTCTTGTCACGGCATACCTTGGCGCTTGATGCGCCGATGGGGAAACTTGCGATACTTGATGTTGAAGGATTTCCAATTGAACGACATTGGTATTTTGCTTATCCATCTGGTAAGCAGTTGTCGATTGTGGCGCAGACGTTCTTGGAATATTTGCGACAGGCATCCGGACACCTAGATGATTTATCATGACGATATGTGATTATCCGCTGTTAAAAACAGCCAGCATTAAGTCTGCTGCGTGACCGCCTGCAAAAAGCTATTTGTTAATTATTCGCCGATAGGAGTTTTTCAATGACTGGATATATCGCTTGGTTTGATCAGTTGACGATGCACGATGTAGGCCTAGTTGGAGGGAAGAATGCATCGTTGGGTGAAATGATCAGTCGCCTTTCGCAGGCAGGTGTGAACGTACCGGCAGGTTTTGCCACTACGACAGAGGCTTATAGGGAGTTTCTGGTTGCCAATGGACTGGTTGATCGTATCAATCATGTATTGGATGGGCTGGATATTGACGATATCAATGCGCTGACCACCGCCGGTAAGACTATTCGCGGTTGGGTGCTCGATGCCACGCTACCGGATACTATTTTGCAAGCGGTATCAGAAGCCTACGAGAAACTGGCAGCGGGCAGCGGGGATAATGCTATTTCCTTTGCAGTGCGTTCTTCAGCAACGGCGGAGGATTTAGCCGATGCTTCGTTTGCCGGTCAACAGGAAACGTTGTTGAACGTTCATGGGTTGGATCAGATTATTGCAGCGATCAAGGTGGTGTTCGCTTCACTGTATAACGACCGCGCCATTGCTTATCGCGTTCATCAACATTTTCCGCACGATAAGGTGTATCTGTCCGCCGGTATTCAGAAAATGGTACGCAGCGACCTGGGAGCTAGTGGCGTGATGTTCACGCTCGATACCGAATCCGGTTTTCGTGGTGCGATTTTTATAACGTCTGCCTATGGTTTAGGTGAAACGATCGTGCAGGGCATCGTCAATCCCGATGAATTTTATGTGTACAAACGCGGATTGAGTGCTGGCCATCCGGCCATTCTCTCGCGGCGGCTCGGTACCAAAGCCATTGAGATGATTTATGGCGATAAACAGGATGCCAAAGGTACCTTCACGCTGACGCGCAATGTCGAAGCTGAGCGCTGCACCCGTTTCTCTTTATCGGATAGCCAAGTGGAAGCGCTGGCGCGTCAAGCTATGATCATTGAGCAGCATTATGGTCGTCCAATGGACATTGAATGGGCCTTGGATGGATTGGACGGGCAGTTGTACATCGTGCAGGCGCGTCCCGAAACGGTCGAAAGTCGTGCCAGTCAAGTCATCGAACGATTCAAGCTGAATGACTCAGGAAGCGTGCTGGTCGAAGGCCGCGCGATTGGGCATAAAATTGGCCAGGGTACAGCCCGCTTAATCATGGGAATAGATCAGATGCATGAAGTTCAGTCAGGCGATGTGTTAGTGACTGATATGACCGATCCGGATTGGGAGCCTATTATGAAACGAGCCTCTGCGATAGTGACCAATCGCGGCGGACGCACTTGTCATGCAGCGATTATTGCGCGTGAAATGGGGATTCCTGCGGTGGTGGGTTGCGGCGACGCAACGGCGCGCATTCAGGATGGTTCCACGGTTACGGTTTCCTGTGCCGAAGGGGATACGGGATATGTCTATGCTGGGTTGTTGCGTTTCGAGCATACTACCGCAGATGCCGGAAAATTACCGGATTTGCCGGTGAAAATCATGATGAATGTCGGCAATCCGTCGCATGCTTTTGCATTCTCCCGCATGCCCAACCAAGGGGTTGGACTTGCACGGTTGGAGTTCATCATCAACAACATGATCGGTATTCATCCCAAAGCGCTCCTGGAGTTCGATCAATTACCCGATGCGTTGAAAACCGAAATTAGCAACCGTATCGCGGGATATGCGAATCCGGTCAGCTTTTACGTGGATAAACTGGTCGAAGGCATTGCCACGTTAGCAGCCGCTTTCTATCCACATCCGGTGATTGTGCGCACATCCGATTTCAAGTCGAATGAGTATGCCAATCTGATTGCTGGCAGCCGCTATGAGCCGAGCGAAGAAAATCCGATGATTGGTTTTCGTGGCGCATCGCGCTATCTTGCACCGGCTTTCCGAGATTGTTTTGAGCTCGAATGTCAGGCTTTGCGGACAGTACGCGATGACATGGGGCTAACCAATGTTGAGATCATGATTCCATTCTGCCGTACGTTGACCGAAGCCGAACAAGTGATCGCGTTACTGGCAACGCAAGGATTGAGGCGTGGAAAGAATGGGTTGCGCTTGATCATGATGTGTGAAATTCCTTCCAATGCACTGTTGGCTGAAGAATTTTTGCAGTATTTCGATGGTTTCTCCATTGGTTCGAATGACATGACCCAGCTAACGCTCGGTATCGATCGTGATTCCAGCCTAGTGTCGCATTTGTTCGATGAGCGCAATCCGGCCGTCAAGAAACTGTTGAAAATGGCTATTGAGGCGTGCCACAAACAGGGAAAATATATCGGCATCTGCGGTCAGGGGCCTTCAGATTACCCGGATTTTGCAGCCTGGTTATTTGAGCAGGGGATCAGCAGTTTGTCGCTCAATCCCGATTCTGTGGTCGAAACATGGCTGGATTTGGCAAAATTGCATCGTGACTAAGCAAAGGCGCACGGTTTTTTATTTGTCGGACCGCACTGGTATCACGGCGGAAACGCTGGGACATAGCTTATTGACCCAGTTTGATGGCATCGATTGGGAGATTATTAATGTGCCGTTTCTGGACGATCTTGAAAAAGCTCGGCTGGTACTAGTGCAAATTAATCATGCCATCGAATGCGACGGTCAACGACCTTTGGTGTTCAGTACCTTGCTGCAGCCGGAAATTCTCGCGGTCATCAAGCAAGCCAATTGCCGTGTGTTTGATTTTTTTGAGACCTTCATCAATCCCATCGAATTAGAGCTAAATCAACCCTTCGCCCGTATGGCAGGACGTTCGCATGGCTTGCAGCATCACTGGTCATATTTCAAACGCATTGCAGCGATCAATTATGTATTGGCGCATGATGATGGCGTCAATCCCAAGAATTTTGCCGATGCCGACATTATTTTGATTGGTGTTTCGCGTTCCGGTAAAACACCTACCTGCCTGTATTTGGGATTGCAGTACGGCATTGCGGCTGCGAATTATCCGCTGACTGAAGAAGATATGCCTGCTTTGCAATTACCGAAAGTGCTGGAAAACGTTCGCAGTAAATTATTTGGATTGACGCTCAGCGCTGCACAGTTGCATTTCATCCGGCAGGAACGTCGTCCGAACAGTCAGTATGCGTCCCTCGTGCAGTGCCAGCAGGAGATTCAATGGCAGGAATCGCTGTTTCGTCAATTCAATATTCCCTATTTGGATACGACACGTATTTCAATCGAAGAAATCAGCGCCATCATACTCAATCGGTGTGGACTGAAGCGGCAATTGTATGGCTAATGCAAGCGTGAGCGAGGATGTGCGTCATAGACGTACGATGACCCCCACCGGCAGTGCCGGTGGTGCTTGATTAAAGTTTACTCTTATCGATTAGGTGCGGCTGGAGGTGTTTGCTGGGGTGCTTGCACTTCAGTCACAAAGATTTCAACGCGACGATTTTCCGCCCGATTTGCGGGGGTGTCATTTTCTGCGACGGGTTCACGAGAACCGCGGCCGTCAATCTGGATGCGATTGATCAATACCCCTCTGCTCGCCAAATAATCGCGCGTGCTGGCAGCGCGGTTAACCGACAAGGGATTATTAATGGCATCGCTGCCGGTGTTGTCCGTATGTCCGATAATGGTGATGGCAGTACCGGGATTATTTTGCAAACTGGTGGCGAAGTTATCCAGAATCGGTCTGAATCCCGGTTTGATGTCAGCCCGACCGCTATCAAAAGAGATATCGCTGGGAATATTCAGCTTGAGGCGATTGTCCTGGGTTTGTGTAACCTGCACGCCCGTGCCGGCAGTGGCGGTTTCCATCTGCTTTTTTTGCTCTTCCATTTTTTGCGACCATAAGTACGCAGCGCCCGCCCCTAGCAGAGCGCCAGAGCCTGCTCCGATGGCAGCCCCTTTTCCGCCGCCGATGAGTGCGCCAATCGCTGCTCCCGCGCCGGCGCCAATTGCAGTTCCCTGTGCGGTGCCGCGTTGTGTATCAGTCATGGTTGCACAGCTACTCAGTGTCAAGATAGTTGCGGGAATCATCAATATTGTTCGTGCTTTCATAGGTGTTTCCTTTTCTAAATAGAGTAGGTTATAAGGTAGCAGAAGAAACAAGGAATGCTATCATTTTCTCCGTGAGAATCCTCTGAATAATTGTCGTTTCGAGCATAGGGATAAATCGATAACTATGATTTAAGAAGTTCATCGCCGTTGTTGAAGTACAAATGCGAGTTACACAGAGATTCCTTAAATTATAGCCTTGCTGCAATGAAGTAGGTTAGTGTAGAAGTAACTTGTTCCTATTCATTGCAAGCAACCTCCCATTCTGCCTCATCGATGCTATCCGGCGTTACCGGCTCCCATTTCTGTGGCTGATTGTACGAGCGGATCAAGTCACCGCCTTCCATATTCCAGCTAAAGAACGAGTACGCGAGTTTGCGCATTTGCTTTTGTTTGCAATCGTATTCACGGCGTATTTTTTCTGATAAGTATTCAACGCCGGAGGTTTTTTGCACGGTTTGGTAGTCGAACAAAGCCCACATTTTAGCCTTATCACCTACTTTACGAATCGAAGCCATATCTGCGTAGGCTGTGTAACCACCTTTGCTATCACTGTCACCTACTTTGGTCCATTCCGCTATTGCACCAGTGCTAGTGAAAATCAGGGTTAAAGCTAATAGTATTTTTTTCATGGGGTATTAATCGAATATGCAATTGTTGGAGGTATCTCAATGTGCTATGTCTTGCGGTGGAGCCAGTGTTTCTGTTATTTCTTTCTTCGTAATGGTTATGTTCTTTTTCGCGATGGCCTGCGCATGCACCACTTTAACGATATCTTTTTTAAGAATTTTCTCGCTGTCGATTAGTTTAACACTGATACTATGTTCGCCAACTGGTACATTACTTAACGTATAAAGCCCTTGCTCATCGGCAATGGCATGGGTTTGATGTGGTAATTCTGTTAGGAATACCTCCACTTTTTTACGATCATCTTCAAAGCTAATAATGCCAGCAATTGCGCCATACTGGGGGACAGTATTGGTTTCCGGGGTAATCTTATTTGCAACGGATCGTACCATGAGCAGGATTGTTTCCGATGCAAAACCGGCTGTAAATGCCAAAACGACCGCATTAGTGGTATTGCTAGGCTCAATCAGATAGTAAGCAAGAATGGCAAGGAAAGGTGCTGAAATAAATTGCACCATTTGAAATATCAAACATTCACGAAATTCGTATTGTGATAATTTAGGTTGCAGGCTGGTGGCAATATGCTCGGATCCGGCTTGTTTTTGCAATTCTGGGAGACGCCTGGTCAAGCTAATGCTGCCGCCCATCAAGGCCATAATGATGAAATACAATGGAATGAGTAATCCATCTTTTACCTCGCAAGTAACCGATTTTCCATATTCTAAATTTCTATCTTGATTACATTTCTTGATATATCCACCGATGTTGATAATCCATGCGTGGCCAAAAATGGTTGGTAAAGTCGATTGGGGTTGGTCATTTTTATTGCCTCCAGATTGTGAAGCAACTTGGGTTGTATCCTTGTTGCCTCCTTCTGAGGGCGGCTTTGTAACAGATTCATTCTTTTTATCCTCTTGGGGAGCTGGATCTGTTTTAGCATCGACTTTCTTGTCATTTTCTGAGGTATGCGCAGTTTTATTGTTAGGTTTAGACTCTTCGCAGCGTAAGTTTCGTGCTTCGCTATTAAGGGAGCAGCCAATAAATACCGCGATTGGCTTTTCACGCAGTGTTTTGAGATATTTCTCGAGATCAGGCTCAGAAAGCGAATTGATAAATGGATAGATGGTTAACAACAGTGAAATCAACATGAAACTGTAGGCAAATATCATCCACTTATTTCGTTGCCCAGATCTAACTTCTTCTAATCTTTCTCTTTCCTGTTGGTTAATTTCGACGGGAAATGCATGGACCGGCTCAGTGTAGATTTGCACGAAAATGATGCACATGAAAATAACAATAGGAAGAATGGGAACACCGCTTGCATTTCCAAAATAAAGAAAAATAGCAACCAGTAGATTTAATATATGAGCGGCAACCCATAGTGGATGATGTTCTATCCAATTCTTTACCCATTCTGGAGTCCATTTCCAATAATCATGAGGAGTCTTGTTGCCAATATTGCCTTGGTTATTTTCACTCATTTTTTTACCTTTTCTCTTGGACGTGTAATCGTTTCTAAACCATTCAATGTTGTCCAGAAATATCAACTTAACCTTAATTGTGATATATCACAAAGAAAATTAATTGACCAGAGTCACTTTATTTTCCACGCATAAACAGCTTGTCCAAATCAGCTAAACTGGTTTCAAACCAGGTAGGCCGTCCATGATTGCATTGGTCTGCACGGTCGGTAATTTCCATTTCACGCAGCAAGGCGTTCATTTCTTCGATGGTTAGCGTGCGATTGGCGCGGATTGCGCCATGACAGGCCATAGTGGCGAGTATTTCATTGCGCTTGGCGGTTAAAATCTGACTCCCGCCATATTCGCGGATCTCGCTCAGGATATCGTGCGTGAGTTGTACAATATCGGCGTCCTGCAATGTCGCCGGGACGGCACGTACGGCCAGTGCAGTGGGTGAAAGCGCTGCGATTTCAAATCCTAATTGATCCAGCGTTGCCTGATTTTCTTCTACCAATGTGATTTCCTGACTGTCAGCATGGAAAGTGACTGGAATTAAAAGCGGCTGCATGGGCATGATCTGCTGATCGAGCGCTACTTTGAGTTTTTCATACATAATCCGTTCGTGCGCTGCATGCATATCTACAACTATTAAGCCGCGAGCATTTTGCGCCAGAATATATATGCCATGCAATTGTCCCAAAGCAAAACCGAGAGGATGGCTATCTTGCTTTTCTTCCATCATCGAAGATGGATTTATTCTCGTATTGGGTAAGCCAGTCGCTGTATTTGTTTGCGATGTCGGATAAGGATTCGTTTCTCTACCAAACAAAGTACCATAAAAACTGGTTGGTTGTGCCACTATGTTTGGACTTGCAGTTTCCCTTCTTGGATAGTTGGGAAGTGATGGAGTAACCTGACCAGATTGATTGGTTTCCATTTCGCGATGCGGTGCAGCCAAGGTTTTATTGATCGCATGAAAAATAAATTGATGCAATGCGCGTGATTCACGGAAACGGACCTCTGTTTTAGTCGGATGCACATTCACATCCACGCTTTCAGGATCGATCTCAAGAAATAAAACAAAAGCCGGGTGCCTATCCAAGTGCAATACGTCCCTGTACGCTTCACGTAATGCATGCGAAATCAATTTGTCGCTGACAAAGCGGTTATTCACAAAGAAATATTGCGTATCGCGTGATGAGCGTGCGTAAGCCGGCAGCGCAACCATGCCATACAAGCGGATGTCGGCTGATTGTTCGTCAACCATTGCAGCGGTTTGTCCGAATTCTTCACCCAATATCGACTGGATTCTTTGCGCTGAATGACCAGCTCTTAATTGGCGGCGGATTTTGCCATTATGCTGCAAAACAAACTCAATGCCAGCCTGTGCTAATGCGATGCGTTTGAATACTTCATCGCAGTGTGCAAACTCAGTGGCTTCGGATTTTAAGAACTTACGTCTCGCGGGAATATTAAAATATAAATCGTTGATATCCAGAGTCGTTCCACGGGTGAGTGGCGAAGGTTCTGGTTGCGAGACAGATTTGCCGTCGACGTGTAGTTGCCAGCCGTGATCTTGTTCTGTTTGGCGACTGGCTAGTGTGAGTCTTGCAACGGCTGCGATACTGGCTAGCGCTTCGCCACGAAAACCCAGGCTAGTGATTCGATGCAAATCTTCTAATGTGCTTATTTTGCTGGTGCTGTGACGTGTTAAGGCTAACAATAGCTCATCTTTGGCGATGCCTATTCCATCATCCATGACGCGAATTTGTTTGACGCCACCTTGCTGCAGTTGCACGGTAATTTTTTTTGCACCTGCATCGACACTATTTTCCAATACCTCCTTGAGTGCCGAGGCGGGGCGTTCGACCACCTCGCCAGCGGCGATCTGGTTAATTAATAACTCGGGAAGTGGCTTAATCGTAGTCATAGAGGGATGAGCGTCTAAAACTGCTATTATAATATTGAAGCTTATGCCTCAATTGTACTTTGGTAGATCATTTAAACAATAGAAAATCGGTGGAGGGGAGGATGTCATTAATTGATGGATTGAAAACACATGTTCCAGATGCTGTGTTCGATCAAATTCCTGGTTGCGCAGAAATGTTTAGTATCGATACATCGCTGCGATTGGCGCATTTTCTTGCCCAGTGCGCGCATGAAAGTGCAGAATTTACTGTATGCGAGGAGAACTTAAATTACTCTGCCGAGCGGCTCAAGAAAATTTTCCCAAAATACTTTCCCGATAACCTCGCAGATAGCTATGCGCGTCAGCCTGAGAAAATTGCTTCGCGGGTTTATGGTAATAGAATGGGCAATGGAGACGAAGCTAGCAGAGAAGGTTACAAATTTAGAGGCAGGGGTTATATCCAGTTGACCGGCAAGGATAATTACAATGCTTTTGCTAAAACCATCAGTGATGATATTTTAAATAATCCCCAGTTGGTTGCCACAAAATATCCTTTATTGTCAGCCGCCTGGTTCTGGGATACACGTTTACTTAATTCGCTCGCCGATGAAGGCTCCAGTGACGGGGTGGTGACAAATATAACCAAAAAAGTGAACGGTGGCCTTAATGGGCTCGATGATCGTATCAAGCATTTTAAGAATTACTATGCATTGTTAACTTAAACATCGCTGCGATGAAGCTCAAGACAGTTGTATGTGTGGGAGGATTGATTGCGCTGACTTCACTTCCTTTGCTAGCGGCAGAGACCCATTGCCGGGAGCAAGAGTTGGTTATATTTTCTTGTTCGCTTGGTAAGAAAATAGTTTCGGTTTGTGCATCCAATGATTTCTCATTCAGCAATGGCTACTTGCAGTATCGATTTGGGCAAAAGAGTGCATTGGAACTGGTGTTTCCAACTTTGATTGAGGTAACAGGTCGTTCTCAATTGATTCAAGCGCGAACACTGATGTTTGCTGGCGGTGGTGGTGGTTATCTGCGTTTCATCAATGGCCAATATCATTATATTGTTTATACCGCGATGGGTAAGGGGTGGGGTGTAAAAGATGGGGTTGCGATTGAGAAAGATAGTCGATTGATTGCTAATCTAGCATGCCAGGATGTTCCCATTTCTAAGTTAAGTGAAGAACTCTTTACTCGTGCTGGTTTATCGATGGATCGAATAGAATTTTTGATTCCTGGTACAGATTGAACTGGCGGGATTAGCCTTATGGTTTTGTAACGTTGGATGTGTTTATCAGAAAATTGCGTGGTTGCAGGATGACCGTTTCGATAAATTCCGCAAGAGGCATAGCTTTTCCAACGAGATGGCCTTGAATTAAGTCACAACCCAGTTCTCGCAAACGCTCATAAGTAGCCATGTCTTCTACTCCCTCAGCCACTACATGCAGATTCAATCGATGGGCAAGGCTGATCATGGAATCGACAATTCTATCGTGCGTGCGCCGCGCGATCATGTTTCTGATAAATATCATGTCGATTTTGACTTCATCCAATGGCAGTTCCAGCATACGTGCCATGGAGGAATACCCTGTTCCAAAGTCGTCCATGGCAAGCTTTAATCCCATATCTTTCAATTTATACAATGTATCCAGAGTGCTGAAGTGATCTTTCATCACGGCAGTTTCGGTCAATTCAATGGTTATCTGATCTGGAGGTACTCTCCAGAGATTCAGGGCTTGTGCGACGAGTTCGGTGAGTTCGGGATCCAATAGATCGTCTGCCGAGAAATTGATTGAAACTCCCGCATCAAGCCCGGCATTGCGGTATTCACAACATTCTCTAAGTGCCGTGTGGAGTACCCAAAGCGTGAGCTTTGGCATAAGCTCAGTTCCTTCGGCAACTTGTATCAATTTATCCGTTCGGATGGGGCCATGGTTTGGGTGGTCCCAGCGCAGTAGTGCTTCGGTAGATGCTATTTTTCCGCTGGCGACGTTGATTTGCGGTTGATAATCCAGATGCAGTTCGCCCACTTCGATGGCATTTCCAAGATCCGACCAGAGATCGATCTGCAAAAGGAGAGAGTCTTCCGTTTCGGCAGCAAAAAGCTTGATAGGTTCTTGTTGAATCTTTGCCTGACGTAATGCTGAACTTGCATTACTCATCAATTGACCCAGCTCATAGTTACTTCGATTATTTAATGCTATTCCAACACGGGGTGATAGAATGATACTGCGCCTTCCTAACAAAAAAGGAGGTGTCAAGATTCGTAATACTTTATGAGCAGCTAACATCGCATGCGCATCTGTAATTAGCCCAACCAATAAACAGCTTATTTGATAGCGTCCTGTTATGCCGACTAAATCTTCCGAATTCATGGCATCTCTGAGCCATTCAGCGCTTTGTCGGATAATATCATCGACTATGGTAAATCCAAGCACACCATCCAATTCGGCTAGTCGTTCAAAGTTGATGATCAATAAGGCATTTTGTCGATCGATATTATTGAGGGTGCTTAGTGTGTGCGAAGCTGCTTGCATAAAATCCTGGTAGGGAAGAACAGCCATACGTGCAGGAGGTAAAGCAGGTTGGAGTAATTTACAAATAATATTGCTTGGCATCAATTCCATAGGCTCCCTGGGGTAGATCATGGGTAATGGTATATTGAACTCCTCCCGGACTCGGGCCAGCTGTTCTTAGATCCAATGTGATTGGGGTATCGTATGGTTTCTTCTTCGCATCACAGATAATCATGATGCTAGGAAGAAATCTTTGAGTGCGATTATGCGTTAATATAATTGCGACCTCGCCCGTGTTGAGTTCTACTAGACTCCCGACTGGGAACATGCCGACGCACTGAGTAAATTGTTCTACCAATGTATAGTTGAATCCGCTATTGGAATTGTCTCGTAATTCCTTGAGTGCCTGAAATGGCCTTAAACTGGGTATTCCAGGTTGCTGTGCAATCAGTTCCTCATAGCAGTCAACAATGGCTGCCATTCTTCCATACGCATGCAATTTGTTAGCGTACAAGCCATGTGGGTAGCCACTGCCATTTTCACGTTCGTGGTGTTGAGCAATAATTTTGTAAACTTCTTCCGGGATATCAGTTGACTGAGCGACTATTTCTTCTCCATAGAACACATGCTGTTTGATGAGTTTGCGTTCGGCCGATTTTAGGAAGAAACTGTTTTTTGTTTGAATTTCTTTGGGTAAACGTAATTTGCCAATATCCATCAGTAGGCCACCCAAGCCAAGTATCGATAATTCTTTGCGTGGAAGACCGATGTGACGACCGAATGCAAGCAGATGAACGGAGGTTTTTATCGCATTATCGTATAGTTCTTTTCCAGTCGTTTTGAGCTGCGCAAGGAGCAGGGCAGCATCAGGGTTACGCACAATACTTTCGCATAGTGCATCGACTACTTCATGTGCCGCTTTAATATCAACTTTAAGGTTTCTTTCTATGTTGACATTGATATCGCTAAATAAAGTGGATGCAATATTATAGGCTTTTGTGGCGGCAGGAATCTCTGCTTCTGCTGTGCAAATATCGGTGTAGGTTTCTAAACGATGAAATAGTGTGCTCAGTGCTTCGTAATCATTGCAGTTTTTTTGCCGGTTGTTCTTAATATTGCTATTTACAATAGTATCCGATGCTGCACGAGGGATGAGTTGCTGAGCAACGAATGATTCGCTTTTATCTATATCCACGTGGACATGGGCGCAATAACGTTTCAGTAAGTCAATATCGCTCTGAAATTGGATTAAGATACCTTGAATAGGATACGGGGTTTCAAGCCAAGGGCGATCAAGCTCGCTGACATACATTCCGAACTGTAAGTCATTTACGCTAACTTCGATTGTTTTATTGTGGACTATCATGCAAAGGTTAGCCGAAGAATTGGATGATTGCTTTATTTATTAGTTGGTTATATTTCTAATGGAAAGATAAAGAGGTATGGAAGGTTTTATGGATAACTGTTTGTGAAAAAATTATTTCTTGCTCTATGCTCAGATTCAGCTAACCATCCTCATTTCTTATGTTTTAACGGCTTTTTCAATAGGTTTCTTGAGTAAATTTTGTTAGCGCGGAGGAGTGACAAAAAATTCGCGCATCAAAAAATCTTCCAGTCCTGCCGAATCTTTTTCGCGAGCGGATAAAACGATGACACGGTGGAGGCGGTGTGACTCCCAATTAAAATCCTCTTTGTAATGTTCCCGGATCAGTTGGATCATGCGGCGAATGATGGCACGCTCAACATCGCCATCGGAGCCGGCTTCGACTTGAATCATTTGCAATCGAGGATTGCTTTGTCCTGTTGTCCAGGCGCGGAATGAGAATTCGGCGGTTCGGGGGCCTATTCTTATAATTTGAAATATCCCACTGGTACCAGGCGTCTGGAGATTTCTTCTGACATTCGCCATACGGACTTCATCAGCGGATGGTTGCGGTGCTGCACTATTAGCGGCCGTACTTTCCTGATTATCAAAAATGCCTTCTGCGCGGCGACGAGCTCGGGCTTGATTAATATAGTCCGATAGATCGAGCGGTGCATCTTTGGTGGTTTCAGGTGGAGCCTTTGCTTTTTCTTTTACAGGCTGGGTCGTCGTTGGTTTACTGGTTTTCTCAGTTACTTTAGGTTTTTGTGGTCGTGGTGGCAGGTTCTTCTGAGGGGGAGGAGGGGGTAATTTTTGCACTGGTTTTGATTCCGCTTCTACGACCTTGGGTTTTTCCTGAGGTGGAGTTGGAGCACTTTGCGGGGAAGCGGGTAACGAGTTTTTTGCATCCTCAGTTTCGTTTAAATCGATAAAGCTGGCTGCAATCGGAGGAGGTGGTGTTAGCGGTTCTATCTCAGGTAATGACAGAAAAAAACCAAAACCCCAAATAATGAGTAGCCAGATGATAGTAGCCAGTGGCAAAGGCCACCATAGGCGAATTTCTGTCGATCTGGAACTTGCCATTTTTCTCAAACTACTTATTTTTTACCGCGATCAGAAAATGCTGGGCACCGGCGGAGCGAGCCCGCAACATTGCCTGCACGACAACGCCTTGAGGTGCCTCGCTGTCCGCAGATACTATCAGCTTTTGTTTTGAATCCGGAAGTAATGGTTTGAGCGTGGTAGCTAGTGTTTCCAGGGTTACAGCCGTTTGATTAATAAAAATTTTACTATCCTTAGTCAGTGTTAGCGTAACCGGTTTTTCAGCGCTGAGTTTCTCAGCCTCTCCTTCAGGTAGATTGACCTGTAATGAATCCAAATTCTGCATTGATAAGGAAGCGAGCATAAATGTTGCTAACAAGAAAAACATTACATCGATCATCGGAATGATTTCGATTTTCCCTTTCTGAATGGTTCTAGATTTACGAAGCTTCATGAATATTGTCCTGTTGATCGAGGCGAATATTGTCAATTAGTCGCGTACCCAAGCGTTCCATCTCGTCCATGGTCAACGATTGTAAGCGAGAAAAATAATTGAATCCAAACAGTGCTACTAGAGCAATCACTAAGCCCACAACGGTTGCAATCAAGGCTTCTGCAACGCCTCCTGTAACCGCCGTAGGGTTTACAACCCCTTCGCTACCAATTACCTGGAAAGCGCGCATCATACCGACAACTGTTCCTACTAACCCAAGTAATGGTGCGGCAGTCACAATCGTTTCTAATGCCCAGAGTCGGCGTGCAAGGGATTCTTCGATAATTTGAGCCTCATCAGCAGCACGCGATTCTGTCCACCAGGATGGCTGATGTCTATTGGAAATGACCACCTCAAAGAAGCGTTTGTAATAATGCCGCTTATCCAACCCTGAAAGAATTTTTTCCAAATCTTCCCATTTGAAACCGTAAGTTTCTACAAGATTTAATAAATCATTGGAGAGCCGGGCGTATCGCCAATAAATAAAAGCTTTCTCAAGCATAATTGCCAAAGCGATAATTGCCAGTAAAACCAGTGGCACGATAATAATTCCACCAAGCTTTAACATGACCCAGGCTTGACTCAGTTCTTCCATAGTTAACTCCAGATTAAGGATATTCATAAAGCTGTTAGTTGCTAGTCAGTATTATTATAAAATTCATTGGACATAAAATTCCTTGCATTAAACCCAACTGTGAGGAATGTCCGCATAGAATATATTTCTATACCAGATATAATAATTAGACTCGTAATAAGTAAGTCATCGTATAGTCTCATCGCATAAGAGAACCTAGTACCCGATCAGATGGATGCTAAGAATAGTTTAAAACATCAGTGGGTGGAAACTATTTAATAGCAAAATGATTTACTTTTGTAGCATTCTATAAGAAAGCCATGGGGCCTATGCTGATCCATCGTTTGGAAGTTTTAGGAAAAGAAGAATCTTAACCAGCCCATATAAAGTGATTAATGATGAAAAAATGTTTATCAGTATTTCTTCTGCTAATACTCGTAGTACCTGTACAAGCCAAGTGGATTGCGGTGGATTCTGCTGCAAAACACGGGGAAGCGCATTATTTTGATCCAGAGACTCTGCAAAGAGACGGACAGTTCAGAAAAGTATGGGTGTTATCCAGTTACGATGAAAAGCAAAAAGGCGGGTACCATTCGGTTAAAACATTGTATGAATTTGATTGCACGCATAGCAAAGTCCGGTCAATCACTATGCTGTTGTATCCGGACAAAAAAGCTTCTGATACTGTAATTGGTGCTCATCATGAAGAATCTCAGGATTGGTTTGGATTTTTGTCTCGTTCTGTTTTTAAATATGTAGCAAAGACTATTTGTTCTGACTAAATCTTTTAATTTCTGAGAAAGCCTATTTAGGCTTTCTCATTTGCTCTTGCTTGACAATATAGCGTTGTATCATTGCTTCGGTTTTTGCTGGTAGACCTATGAATTCACATCCAGCACGTTGGCAAGTATCGCCACTGTGCAATGTCATTAAATAGGTGTTTTTTACTTTAATTGTTGTTTTAACGACGCCAATCTCGGGAAGTGCAATTTGACAGTTTGTATATGTAACTCCTGGTTCAAAATTGATTGCAGCACGTTGATCAATTAAACCAATGCCTCCACAACTGATGTCAAGCAGTGTTACTTCGATAGTTGTGAGTTTATCTTCTTCGGGAACTGGAATCATGCATTTCAGTGGCTTGGTAGTGGGAGTGGAAATGCGAAAATTATCCCGTCTTTGTATACGGAGTAAAGATTCTGGAATATTGACAACAAAAGCATTTCTGCTTTTTAGTTCTGTTTTTTTGATTTTGTTACAAACAAATTCTATTTTGACTCTATTTTGTGTGGTAACAAATATCAATTCTTTAGACTGGAGTGCCTGTTGGCTAATTTTTTCATTGGTACCATAGTCAATTATCATTTCTTTCTTGTCCGAATCGACAGAAAGAATAGATGTCAGGATAAAGTTATTTCCGTAGCCAAGATAGAGGGTGATTAGCGAGTTCGCTTGCATCAGTCCGCGAAGAATGAAAAGAATGTCGACTGCAGAATGAACACGAAAATTTTCGTTCTTTCCTTCTTCGGAGAATTGAGTAGGTTCTGTTAATTTGGGTGCTTCAATTTGTTGATCAGATCCTTGCATTATTAATTGCTCCCCAGAATTTTTGGCGTAATCTTTGTGTTAGCACTCTTGTTGACTAAAGGATTTGTTTTACCTTGTTCGAGACGATAAAGCCATGCTAATAATTCAGCGACTGCAACATAAAGCTGCGGTGGGATGCGATCATCAAGATCAACTTGCATTAGTAATGCAACTAATTCGCCTGATTCGTGAACATAGATCCCGGCTTCTTTAGCACGTTTGATAATCTCCTGCGCAATAAGACCACGGCCTTTGGCAACAACTTTGGGCGCAACTTGACCTTCTCGATAAGCGAGAGCTACTGCAGTGAAATTAGGTTCACTTTTCGTCATCGTGTTGCACCTCTAGTGATTGAATATTGAGTCCAGCCGATTGCATATCAATTGTGAGTGGTAATTGATTATTTTTCAATAGGCTAGCAGTTTCTAGTTGTATGACATCAAGTTTGATATTAATACCTTGAGTATTCAGTGCAATTGTAGCCGTAATATCTCCAAGTTGTGGCAGCGATAGTCGGATTCGTGTACGCCATTGTGCAACGTGATCAGAATCAGCTTTATTATCCTGAGGTTGCTCATGAATTTCCCACTCCATTGGTTGACCCTGCCAAACTTCTCCACGCCAGAATAAATGTCCGGTTTCTAAAGTGCTTAGTTGTTGCTGTACCAAGGGAATACTCTGGGTGTGTATAGGTGGCATATCAGGGTTAATTGAAGTGGTGCCTCCTTTAGTAAGTATTTCAGTTGTCGCCAACATTAATTTGCTTTGAGGTTCTTGATGTAAGTTTTCAAGTGTATTCTCTCCATTAATCCATTTTGCCTGGTGGGATTCATAGAATAATCCACTTTGAACAATTGCTTTTTGTAATAAACCGGGTAATTCAATGCTATTTGCGAGTGCTCCATTCGTCAGGATAGGAGTGGAACTGGTAAGTGGTTGCGTGGTAACTGAGTGTGTTATGCTTGTTGATGGTTGTTTTAATGTATCCTGCATTAGAGCACCTAGGAATCGACCAGTCGCACTAATTGAAGTATTAGCTCCACTATCTAGGGACGTTTCATTTAATATAAAGAACTTTAGCTTCGGTTCTTGAGATATGAACATCAATTCCAGCTTGTTACCAGGCTGGAAACTCTCTGGTAGACTCATTTGTAAGAGCTTCCCCGCAACTAGAACCCGTGAATTACCATTGAATAAAAGTGCTTCGATAGACGCCTGATATTTTTGGCCTGGCTCAAATACAGAAGAAGAATTGTGTGAATCAGGAATTGCTGTTACAGGTGTAACAGATTTTATCTGTGTTAAGGGTGTGATTAGATCGGTTTTGATTATGATTGGATTCACGACAGCTGATATTGATGTGTTTGTATTTATCCAGAAGCGACATATTCCAGTACTCTTATTTGATGCTTATACATTGTTAATTGGCTGATATGCTTGTTGAAGATTGCGAGTGCGACCATTGGTGCTAAGTATATCTTGTAATTTCATCATCCAAGGTTCAATGATCGCTCTTATTTGAGCATCATCATCTAATATTTGATGAATAATTTCTACCTTCCTTTGTAGTAATTCCTTATCTAGTATGGGTTCTGTATCAGTTTTTTTAAGAATCCCGGTCAATTGTCTACATTCTTGCTCCAATGATACTAACTGCTCCCATTCGTTATTTTGAGCCGCAGCTAGCATTCTACTTGTAGTTGCTAAGATAGCTTTATAAGTCATAATTGTTTGTATGCCATCCATTCTTCTATATATCCTTTTTGTGTTATCAATAAATCTTGATTTAAATCGCGACTGCTTTTATTGCTGTTTGAGTTCTATTCGGTTCTCCAATCTCTTTCCAAGCGCTATAAAGTTCAGATAAAAGCCTATTGACTTCATTCACTATTTCAAGATTATTCTGAATGTTGGCAAACAACAATCGGTGTATCATATAATCGTAGAGCGCTCGTAGTTTAATCGCCAAATCACCGCCTGCATTCATGTCTAAACTAGCTTTTAGCCCGTGATCAATGATCATGATAGCTTTTGAAATCATTTGCCCTTTTTCTGCAATCTCGTTATTTTGCATATGCATTTTAGCTCTTGCTAAAGCTTCTTGCGCACCTTCAAATAACATTAAAATAAGTTTGTGTGGATCAGCTGACTCAACACCTGTTTCAACACCAATACGTTGGTAAGCGGATATTGCATTATTCATAGAAGCATACATTTTGTATTCCTTTTTATATTGTGAAGAGCTTGCTTTCTAAGATTTATTTTTGTTAACTTGTACTAGGCAGTCTGGATAATTGTTGTTGCAAGAAATTGCTAGTTTGAGTCATGCCAGCAAGTACTGTATCCAATGCAGTAAATTGCGCACGTACTCGTTTCTCTACATCTACAAGGCGACGATTCAAAGCTTCTCGTTGATCATCGATATCCTTAATTGAAGAATTAATACCATCAATGCGGCTATCAATGAGGTGATCCTTTAACATCCCATCTATTAATTTGCCTAATTTTGCTGCAAAGCCGTGTGCGAAATCTATATCTCCTCTGGCACCTGTGCTACCCCCAGCTATCTGGAGAACGAGCCCATTGCTATCATCAGCAGCACCGGTTAGGGTTTGCCCAGAGCCTGTGGCGGTAATACCATTAATCGTGCCGGCTACATCGCCTCCTCTGGTTTCAATAGGTGTACCAAATAAATCTAACTTACCATTTCCACCTGTAATCGATACAGTTGATG
>JAMXAE010000043.1 GCA_024281695.1 Nitrosomonas sp.
TGGCCAGCCTTTTGGCGCTCTCGCGTTCGATCAGGGCTTTCAAGGCTTCTTTAACCAAAGCTGATTTTTCCTGAACGTCCGTCAAGGCTTGCGCTTTTTGCAGTAATTCGTCATCCAATACGATGGTGGTTCTCATAATTCGCCTTCCAATAAGTCATCGAATGATGCGCTTTGTCGTGCATGAAGACAAGTAGGGGCCAATAATCATTGGCCTCTAGACATAATAAGTATCCATTTCCCAGCGCTGCGGATTGGTTTGAATATATTCCGTGATTTTCAGGTAAGCATCCTCGTTGCGGATAATGTGCTCGTAGTAATTGCGCTGCCAGATACGTTGACCGGATACACCCGGCAACGCATTCACCCGTTTCGTCACCGACGATTTAAATCCCCGCACCACATCCCCCACCGTCGGGGCGCGTTGAATGATTGATGTAAGTGGCACCGTAGGGGCGCGTTGCACGCGCCCTGGTTGTATACGCGCCAGTTGTTCATCCGAATCCACATGCATTTCATCGGGGCGGATGCCATTGGGGTACTTGTAATCGGGGTGAATGCAATCCGGGCGCGTGCAATTAGGACGGGTGCAATCCGGGCGCGTGCAACGCGCCCCTACGAGTTGGATGATGCCGTGGATGTGATTGGGCATGATGACAAATTCGTGCAATGCGATTTGGTGGCGGATCTGTCCTGTTTTGTGCCATTCTTCACTCACGATGTTTCCCGCTGCATTCAGCATCATAACCCCATCAACAATTTCCCCGAACAACGGCATCCGGTCATGCGTGCAAATGGTAATGAAATAGGCCCCGGCCTGGGAATAATCATACCCTGGCAAACGAATCGAACGGCGGTGATGGAGTTTCGGGTTGAAGGTCATGATGTCCGGAGGAAATTTTGCATTAAGCCATTGGTTAGTCGGCAATTCAAACCCATGAACAATATTCCCACCGTAGGGGCGCGTTGCACGCGCCCTAGTTGCACGCGCCCCGGTTGTTCATTCGAGTTTGCGCATTCGAGGCGCATTTGGGGGCGCATGCAATGCGCCCCTACGAATTCGGTGGTATTGTGAATATGTTTGAGCACATGACTGGCCCAGATGCGGAACTGCGTGCTTTTTTTGGAATTGACACGATAACCGACGGAAATGATCATGTCCAGATTGTAATGCTCAATCTCGCGGTTGACCGTGGGTTTGCCTTCCTACCGAACTATCCGGAAATTCCGGATAGTTGCCTCAGCGGCAAGCTCCTGTTCAACAAGAACATTGCGGATATGCTCATTGATGGTGCGCACATCCTTGTCAAACAAATCCGTCAGTTGACGCTGAGTCAACCAAACCGTGTCTTGATCCAGCGTAACCTCAAGCTGCACGCTGCCATCGGCGGATTGATAAATAGTAATCTGGTCTCGAGCATTCATATTTTTATGCGGTGTTGTAGGGGCAAATGATTATTTGCCCCTACGGATAATCAACCCGTACCTCGCCGCTCATCAGTTTGGGGAGCAGGGTATCGCGGAGGGTTTCTAGGGTGCGGATCTGATTGATATTAACCTTCATCTTTGAGAAGAAACTTGCACAAATCTCGTTAAATTCCTCTATCGAATTTTGCTGTGGAATTTTTATTTCTTCGGATAGAGCAATATTACGATTTAGACCAGGAACTGCTGAATCTGAATTTTCAAAACTTAATGTCTTGAGCAGGAAATATTCATAGAGCATTCCTGTCGAATTAATTTTTGATTTTATGTAATAGGTTGTGTCAATTGGGAAAAAATTTTCAAACAAGTAAATTACCTTGCCAAGTGTTCCTTTACGACCTATTACAATTCCTGGCCCTTTCACTAAATATTCAGCATGGTGACCAACTACTCCATTCGAACCCACAACAGGGTATTCACCACCAGTTCTGACATCCTCTTTTAACGCTTTTCCATAAATCAATTCGAGCACATCCCCCAGAATCCCATCCTTCCACCCCTCCGCTTCTTCTACAAACCACTGTCTGAACAGCGTTTCAGCCATGGCTTCGAGGGTTTTGTTCTGGCGGTGCAGCAGGTCGATTTTGTCGTCCAGGCTGCTGAGGACGGAGGCGATGGCTTTTTGTTCTTCCAGTTTAGAAGGAACAAGAATCGGAAATTTACGCAAAATTTCCAAAGAAAGATATGGTTGTGAAGTGCCGCTTCGACAATTATCTAAATAATTTTTACCGATTAATGACTGGATATAATAATAAAGCCAGAATGATTTATCTTTATTTCCTGTTTTGAATATTCCGACATTTTTTACAGCGTAATCAATTGTTTCATTTCGCTCGAGATAAGCAAATCCGCAATATTCACCTATCATACTAATGATTACATCCCATTGATCTACTCTACTTCTTTCATTGATTTTTTTGTAATCTATTTCACTTATTAAATATGCATTATCAAAATAAATGTTTCTTCCTTTTATATGCTTAGATGTTATTAAATATTTGCCTAGGCGTTGCTGTTTCGGACTGTCATGAGTCCCATCAGTGATTTTTATACAAAAATCTGATGAATTAATAAAATCCCAATCGAATGGAATTCTACCTAGCGCAGTTTCCTTCCACTCACTCACACCTTCACCCTCGCCAAACTCTCCACAATCGCCCGGTTCAACGCTTCTTCTTCCTGCAACTGCGCCTCAAATTCCGCTTTCAACGCAGTAAACCGTTCGGGAAAATTAAAATCATCTTCTTCGTCGGGCAAACCAACATACCGTCCCGGTGTCAGCACGTAATCCAGTTCGGCGACGCGGGAAATCGGTACCGACGCGCAAAACCCCCGCACATCCCCGTAGGGGCGCATTGCATGCGCCCTCATTGCATCCGTTCCGATTGTATCCGCCCCCGTTGCATCCGCCCCAATTTCATCGATCCCCATTGCATCCACCGCATTATCGGGGCGCGTACCATCAGGGTGCAGCGCCCCCACAGACGAGGATGGATCGGCGGTGCGCCAGGCGTGGTAGGTATCGGCGATTTTTTGGATGTCATCGTGCGACAATTCACGCGTGCGGCGGTTGATCAAATGGCCGAGGTTGCGCGCGTCGATGAACAGGATTTCGTGGGGGCGGGGGTGGCGTACGGGCAAATGATTATTTGCCCGTACATCATTTGCCCCAACGTTATTTGCTCCCACGGTTGTCCCCGTATGCCCCCCAATATCCAATCCCGCGCGATTCCGGTTCAGAAACCACAGCGCAGCCGGAATTTGCGTATTCAAAAACAATTTGGCGGGCAGGTTGACGATGCAGTCGATCAGATTCCCTTCGGTGATCAGACGCTTGCGGATGTCGCCTTCGCCGGAGGTTTTGGAGGTCAGCGCGCCTTTGGCCAGTACCACACCGGCGATGCCGGTGGGCGATAGGTGGTAGACGAAATGCTGCAACCAGGCGAAATTGGCGTTGCCGGGTGGCGGCGCGCCGTATTGCCAGCGCGCGTCGCCGCGCAGTTGTTCGCCGCTCCAGTCGCTGACGTTGAACGGCGGGTTGGCGATGATGAAATCGGCTTTGAGGTCTTGGTGCGCGTCGTTCAGGAACGAGCCTTCGTTGTTCCATTTGACTTGCGAGCTGTCGATGCCGCGGATGGCGAGGTTCATTTTCGCCAGACGCCAGGTGGTTTGGTTGCTTTCCTGGCCGTAAATGGAAATGTCGCTGATGCGGCCTTGGTGTTCTTCGACAAATTTTTCCGATTGCACGAACATCCCGCCGGAGCCGCAACACGGATCGAATACACGGCCTTGGTACGGTTCGAGCATGTTCACCAGCAGTTCGACGATGCTGCGCGGCGTATAGAATTGGCCGCCTTGTTTGCCTTCCGCCAATGCAAACTCGCCGAGAAAATATTCGAACACATGGCCGAGCACGTCGCGACTGCGGGCTTTGGCATCACCCAGGGCGATGTTGCCGATCAGGTCGATCAATTCACCCAGTGACGTGGGGTCGAGGTTTTGCCGCGCGTAGACTTTGGGCAGCACGCCTTTGAGCGAGGGATTTTCCTGTTCGATGGCATCCATGGCGGTATCGACATGGGTGCCGATATCGGGTTGCTTGGCGCGCGCTACCAGATGCGGCCAGCGCGCTTCGGCGGGAACGAAAAACACGTTTTCCGCCTGGTACTCGTCCTTGTCTTCCGGGTCTGCTCCGGCCAGTTCGCCTTCACCCGCTTTGAGCCGGACGTGCAGTTCCTCGAACGCATCGGAGATGTACTTCAGGAACATCAGCCCCAGTACGACATGCTTGTATTCCGCCGCGTCGATGTTCTTGCGCAGCTTATCGGCGGCCTTCCACAGTTGTTTTTCCAGCGGTTCTTGTTTGATTTCTTTTAGTTTAGCCATGGTTAATGATCATGATTGGTCATTAAGTTTTCATCCATTTTTATTTTATCCACAGCGTTTTAATATTGACAAATTCACGAATGCCGTGATACGACAATTCCCTGCCGTATCCAGAATCTTTAACGCCGCCAAACGGTAAGCGCGGGTCACTTTTGACAATACCATTGACGAACACGCAACCGGCATGAATTCGTCGGGCCAGCGCTTCTCCGCGTACGGTATCTTTTGTCCACACGCTGCCCCCCAGACCAAATTGCGTCAGATTGGCTAATTGACGCGCTTCGTCTTCATTCTTTACGCGCACCATCGCCGCAACCGGGCCAAATAATTCTTCATCGAAGGCTGGCATGCCTGGGCGAACCTGATCCAAAATCGTGGGCGCATAATAAGCACCTTGTTCTCCCATAAAACTGCCCCCGATAACGAGTCTCGCTCCCAATGCCAGGCTGCGTTCGACTTGGGCATGCAGTTCAGTGCGCAAATCCGGGCGTGCCATCGGTGCAATGCCGGTAGCATCCGCTTTGGGATCGCCGCTATGGAGCTGGCTGACTAATGCTTTAAATTGTTCAATGAATGAATCAGCAATCGCTTCCACAAGAATGAAACGCTTAGCCGCAATGCAACTCTGCCCCATGTTTTGAAAACGAGCGAATACCGCTTGCTTGGCCGTCCATTCAATATCGGCATCGTGGAGTACGATAAACGGATCCGATCCACCCAGTTCGAGCACGCATTTCTTGAGGTGCTGGCCCGCGATAGCCGCGACTTTGCGCCCGGCTGCACTACTGCCGGTCAAGGTAACCGCAGCGATCCGCTGATCGGCCACCACCGCTTCCGCTTGTTCGGCGTCGATCATGAGCGTGCGAAACGTATTTTCGGGAAACCCGGCTTGCTGAAAAGCAGCCTCCAGCGCAAGCGCGCAGCGAGGAACGTTGGACGCATGTTTTAATACTACGGTATTGCCCGCCATCATGGCAGGCGCAGCCGCACGTACTAATTGCCAAAAAGGAAAATTCCACGGCATGATGCAAAACAGCGTACCTAACGGTTGATAGACAACCAGACTGCGACTGGCATCGGATGTGATAACTTCATCCATCAGATACGATTGCGCATGGCCAGCATAATAATCACAGCCCATTGCACACTTCTCAATTTCCGCCAGTGCTTCTTTGAATAATTTCCCCATCTCGTCGGTGATCAGATGGGCATATTCATCGCGCTGCTGACGAAAGACTTGTGCGAGGTTATGCATGAATTGCGCTCGCTGCTCAAAACTGAGCGCAGCCCAGCCGGTTTGAGCGGATTCAACCTGATTGAGTACCGCGTTGATTTGGTCGGTTTGCCAGGTGGAAAAAGATTGTACGGTCTGACCCGTGGCCGGATTGATCGATCGCATGGTCATGAAGAAAATCCTTAAATGATAAATCTTATAGCGGATTTATCAGTATAGGGCAATCATTCGGTCTCTACCAAAAGTATGCTATTTCGTCTATTTCTCAGTCCGTCGATAAAGAGAAAAATAAATATCACAGGACAATCGCTATTCCCACAACAACACTGGGTCAACTAAAAAACGATATCTGGCTTGAGTACGCACAATGCGATAATTAAGAACACCATCGATAGAGCAAGAAAATCGGTGAAATTAGAATGTTTTCGATACGAATTTGCTTGAGCTATAAAAAATATCAAGATTCATTTTTTATTAACATGGATAAAGCATGCAAAAAATAATGTGCATTTAACGATATCTCCCCTAATATATTCTTATGAAAAATTATTTCTCCCCCGTTCACCTTCTGTTTTTTGTTTTCCTACTTGGCATCTTGATGATGCTTATCCAGGTGGAATTACTGTCATTCGCTTTTGCGAAACTGGGTTTACCTCCCGCGCTGGGGCTGACGGTGCTGTTCCTTTCCTTACTGGGCAGCGTAATTAATTTACCAGTGACGCGACTGAAAAGTAACATTTCACTTGAGGAAATCACGCAATCCATTTCCTGGGGTTTGCTCAAAATGCCTTTACAATCATTTCGCAATGAAACCCTAATTTCCATTAATTTCGGCGGTTGCCTAATACCGGCTTCACTTTCCCTCTATTTATTTTTGCATAGCACACTGACCCTGCCTTTAACGCTATTGGGAATCTTCATGATGAGTACGATCAGCTATTTCTTCAGTCGTCCGATTCAAGGGCTGGGTATCGGCATGCCGATACTGATTGCCCCCATCAGCGCTGCGCTGGTTGCTTTGTTAATCAGCCCGGAACAAAGCGCGTCGCTTGCTTATATTAGCGGTACCTTAGGCGTCCTCATCGGTGCTGACCTATTGCACCTAAAAGACATTCCCAAACTTGGGGTGCCTCATGCTTCCATTGGCGGTGCCGGAACTTTTGATGGGATTTTTATTACCGGCATCGTTGCTGCATTGTTGGCCTAAATATTGAATACACATAAAAAACCCCGCCGCAGCGGGGTCAGCTTAGTCTTTCCTAAAAAGTCAGACTATTGGTTGCAATTTTCTGCGATGCGCCACAAATCCCAACAAACCTAAGCCAGCTAACAACATCGCATAAGTTTCCGGTTCCGGAATGGCTGCTGCTATGGCATCGATTTCGCCTTCACCAGGGGAGTAAGAATCACCAACCAAGCGATCTCCCGATACGACTGTAAAATAATTATAGGAACCGGCGAAAGACCATTGCGACGTCCAATCGTCAGCGTTCTTCGAAGCGCTTGAATCATCCACTCCTCTCGCCCACACATTGGTAATGTAGCCTTCTTCGAGCAATGCGCCACTGGAATCAGAACCAAAAATACGGAATTCAAAAGGCTCAAAGAATTCACCCGTATTGCTGGCAGTCCAGCCATGGTCGATTGCCGGAATAGCGAGAACAGAACGAAGAGCGGTGGCACTATGCACAACAATGCCCGGATCATACTGGAGCCAATGATGATCTGCCGTACTCATAGCGGCAGCAGGCGTGAAACCATCGCCACCCCAAGTCGACCCATCCGCCCAACCTGTGGCGCCATTCCCACCCCCCACGTAACTCAGATAAGTAGTCGGTGATACAGTGCCACTGTTCACTGTAGCGTTATCAATCAATGTTGCGCCGCCAATTGTGGTGGTAGCCAATGCGGTGGAAAATGATGTCGATAGTATTACCGTAGTTACAAGAATATGTTTAAACATAAAACCCTCCTGTTAAAAAACACTCTCTTAAAACTCTAGTATTCACTTATTTTAAAAGTGAGTACTTAGTTTAGCGGTTTCTATTCATTTTTCCCAATTCTAGAAAATAATTACGCTATTAAGCTATTCATTCTTTTCTAGTTCCTCCAAGAAAATAGGCCAAGTAGTTTTCATCGCATTAATTCCAACCATTTCTGTAATTTTGACTTCGACGTCGCTATACTCTTCAATATGATAAATTCATGCCCGCATAATTCGAATTCGCCAACCGAGCATTTGTTGCATCGGTTGTATGCGTTGCAGCAGCAGTTTCTGCACATTTCCCCGTCAGCCATGCAACAAGTCGCTGCTGAATATCATTTGTCCCTCAGTCAGGTGGCCTCGGTTGTTGAATTCTATTCATTTTTTCACACACAACCCTGCGGTCGTTTTCACATTTTGTTCAGTAATTGCACCAGTTGCGGCTACCTAGTCGGTGAACAAAATTTAATGCTGATGTTTTGTCGGCAACTGCAAGTTACCCCCGGCAAGACGCGCAATGATGGATGCGTCAGTGTGGATGAGACTTCATGTATCGGTATGTGCGATCAAGATGCTTCGCTGCTGATTAATGGTTTGCCAATCACTCGATTGAATGCGCAGAAGATGGCGCAAATTGCTCAACTCATTGCGACCGAAACACCGCTCGCACAATGGCCCAAGGAATGGTTTGAAATTCAGGATAAAGGATATCAGCGCAATTTATTGCAAACAGAGAAATTCATACCCGGCAACGCGCTGCAAAAGGCACTGACCCAAGGTGCAGAGAAAACATTATCTGCAATCCTACAATCTGAGCTATGCGGCCGTGGTGGTGCCGGATTCAATACCGGCAAGAAATGGCAATTCTGCCGGGAAGCACCTGGCAATGCACATTATGTCGTGTGCAATGCGGATGAAGGGGAGCCCGGCACTTTCAAAGATCGGCTTTTATTACGCGATCAAGCCGATGCGCTGTTTGAAGGCATGGCTTTATGTGCGTTTGTCATCGGTGCCGAAAAAGGATTTGTTTATCTGCGCGGTGAATATCGGTATCTGCTACCTCACTTGCACGCTGTTCTCAATCGGCGCCGCCAGCAAGGATTACTGGGACAATCCATTTTAGGTTATGCCAGTATTCACTTTGATATTGAAATTGTGGTTGGAGCAGGCGCTTATATTTGCGGCGAAGAATCGGCATTGATCGAATCACTGGAAGGTAAGCCGGGCATTCCACGCATCCGCCCGCCCTTTCCTGTGACGCACGGCTATTTGGGGCAGCCCACGGTTATCAATAATGTTGAAACCTTGATCGCCGCTGCACATATCAGCGTGCATGGCAGCGCCTGGTTTAAATCGGTCGGTACGGAGAAATCTACCGGCAGCAAAATTCTGAGTGTCAGCGGCGATTGCCGTTCACCGGGAATTTACGAATATGCTTTTGGAGTCAGCATTCAACAGGTTCTGGATGATTGTCATGCATGCACTGTTCAAGCCGTGCAGATTGGCGGTCCGGCTGGAAAAATGATCGGAGCGGCTGATTTTAACCGCACCATTAGCTTTGAAGATATATCCACCGGCGGGTCATTTCTAATATTTGGGCAACAGCGCAATTTGTTGTCAATCCATCGCAACTTCGCACGTTTTTTTGCACACGAAAGCTGCGGTTTCTGTACTCCCTGCCGTGTCGGGACGCAACTACTAAAAAATAATCTGGATAAAATCGCCAACGGTCGCGGCACAGCTTACGATATCAAGGAACTCCAACAACTCGGTCAGTTGATTCAGCATCATTCGCATTGCGGCTTGGGGCATACGGCAGCGAATCATATTCTGGATAGCTTGCAACATTTCCCACAAACCTTCAATGCCAATCTGAAGCAACACTTCACCGCACAATTCGATCTGGACCAGGCGCTGGAAAATGCCCGCCAAGTAACGCATCGTGACGATGCCGCAGCGCATCTGGATTAGATGATGCAAATAAGCCCAAACACGATCGGCATCGACGGACAGGAAATTCCTTTCACCACCGGACAAACCATCATGGATGCCGCATTGGCTGCGAAAGTTTATATTCCGCATTTGTGCCACTATCCCGGACTAACACCGAGCGGCAATTGCCGGTTGTGTATGGTAGAAATCGGCAACCGTAGTGTTGCCGCATGCATCACCCCGGCTGTTGCCGGCCAGGAAATCCGCAATAACACACCGGAATTAAACGAAATGCGTAAAGCCATCACGCAGATGCTGTTTGTGGAAGGCAATCACATTTGTCCGTCGTGCGAAAAAACCGGCAATTGCAAACTGCAGGCGATGGGCTATTATCTCGGTATGCTGGATGATCGCTTCCCGCAGTTTTATCAACGCCGTGAGGTCGATGCCTCGCATGCGGGAATTCTGCTCGATCGCGGTCGCTGTATTTTGTGTGACTTGTGCGTTCGCGCCAGCCGTGACGTGGATGGAAAGAATGTATTTGCCATTGCTGGCCGCGGCACGGATGCACATTTAATTGTTAATTCCCCGACCGGGAAATTAGCGGATAGCGCACTTAAAACAACCGATCTGGCAGCTACGATTTGTCCGGTTGGCGCGATTCTGATCAAGGAACAAGGCTATTTGGTGCCGATCGGGCAACGCATGCACGATCAGCACACGATCCGGGAAACCAGCTTGCTGGAAAACATCGTAAAAAGTAATGACGATTAAGCCCCAGACCAAAATCGCCCCCACGTCATGAGCCGAATACTTTGTTTATTCCATAACTATCCTAGATGCGAAAGAATACTTGGAATGTTTTAAGTTTGCCGTTCTGGAACTTTGAAACCAATATAAGTTGCACCGCTTATGCCTGTCAGCGCTAGCAATAGCGGATCGAGATCCGGCATCGCAAATGTCGTCCAAACCTTCTCCAGGAAGACAGCGATCAACACAAATGTCCACAAAAGCATCTGAAACCGATGAAAACTGATGCCGTTATTATCAGTAAGAATGTCGTTTACGAAATCTTGAGAAACTGGTTTTGTCTGGGCTGTGATCGCAGAAGCTATCTGTTTTTCCTTTTGCTCTAATTTTCCTTTATTTTCGGCTAATTGAATTCTTACATTGCTAAGCTTAGTTAAATCGCCTATAGCAGTACCATCCTCAGGGAGCTGCAGTTCTGCAATTTGGTCGGAAATGTGTTTTAACTCAGTCTTGGCATTTATGCAGTCCTTAGTGAGTTTATTCAGTGCGTCTTTGTCACTGGGGACTACGTTACCGGCAGCAGCATGGATTTCTTCATTTAGCGCCGTTATAGCCGTTTCGGTTAAAATTATAAATTCATTCTTCTGACCAGCTTCTACTTTTAATTTAACGAGTTTCTCGAGTTCGGCGACTGTGGCGGCAAGCTTGTCCCTTTCTGGGATCATTACATTCAATTCATTATCCGCAGACTGTCGCTTATTGGTATCAACAACCACCGCAAGCGCGCCTGTACCCACACTTAATCCCATTAAAATAAGCGCTGTATTTGAGATGCTAGGAATGTCGGAAGTTATTACCCAGAGCCATAAGAAAGACCCAATTATGACGAAAAACCAGAGCGCCATCTGAAGATTGCCAAGGCTATAAGGCCTTCTGCTCTTCTCGGGTGGGTATGGCGGCGCTGTGTCTCGTATAATATCGCTGGTTTTCGCGAGCCAGAGAAACAGAGCAACAAATATCGCCAGGAACGCCACACACCATTGGAGTAATTTTTTGTCGTATATCAAAACTTCAACTGTCGGAACGTCAGGTATCTCATATATTCGATCATCGTAGGCAAGCTTGAACGTTGCTTTTGCAGTCCCACTTCTATCACCTTCTATGAGGAGTTTCTTCCCCATACTTTTTGCATCCATACCTTTAACGTCTTTTAGCGCGTCGGTACTTTCATCCCACTGAAACGTTACCTCGTTCGGGGCAGTCAGCACCGCTTTGGTTTTTAATTCGTATCCTCCCAATAGTATTTTTAACTTCTTCAGATCGAACGGCGCTGCTACTGGTCTTGTCCTACAATCCTCCTTTACGTCAGTAAAATTTCCTTTTACAGTTATCGGATGACCCAGCTTAATGATATTTTTACTTATCGATTCAATGCATATTGATATCGATGATGTCGCTGGTGTCGATTGAGGTTCTGCGGCTAATGCGCCAACGCCGCTAAAAACACATAAATAGGTAATACCGAGGGAGTATATAAATAAGGAAATTTTCTTTTTCATTTTATCTCCTGAGAAAAATGATTGCGTATAGTTTGTTTAGCATCCATACGAAGAAGATCAATTTTTTGTGGCTTATGCGCTTATAGGCGCATAGGAAAAATAAACGTCCTTGTTACTACTAAAGCCCATTGGATTTAGTTTTAAGTTGCGCCCGGAGTCATATCCGGCAGATAATTCACTTGAGGTTGAAATTGTTGCTGACAGCCAATCTATCATCATGAATTTTTAATCTCCACAAGGTCGGATTCTGGCAGGAATCGCGGCCTTTTTTATTGGGTTAAAGAAAGACGTAAAAGCATTGGGCCAGATTAACAGGTTTAATGCCAGTTTGGCACAAAAGTGCAGTATCACTAACACGCACTTTCAAAATCACCATCCACGAAATACAGAAAAACCATTCTCAGGAGGAAGTACTTCCTCCTAGAAAAAATCAAATAATTTCTTCATTCTTAAAATCTGGCTGAAAGCTAACAATATCGCCAGTTTCCGAGTTTATTTTCTCGAAAAAGTGGCTCCGACTTTTCGCAGGGTTTACCAAGGAGTCCGGAGCCAGGTTTTCGTATAGAAATTCGCCGCGTTTTTGCGTCTCGCTCGCTGCGCTCGTCGACGCGCAACGCTAGGCGGATTGATTTTTACCGACGACCGATAAAAAAAGGCAAAATCTGAAAATCTACAAGTAAGAAATTAACTACTTTCGATCAAAATGATTTTTTTGCATGCAAAAAAACGTTTTGATTGAATCAATGCTTGTAATGCAGTGGGGCGGGGGCAGAAAACTATCAGCAGCTCACAAACGGAAAAGCGGGAACATACCCGCTTACGCCGACTTTAGAATTCCTACGTTTGCGCATAGCGCAAGCCTCGGAACCTTCTTTAAAGATCGGCTGCTAGAGAAAAGTTAAAAGACAGTGAAACCTGTTACTGTTGACTACTCAAGGGCATTCACCTTAAAAAAACTCCTCTTGAGATTTGAAGTTAATAAGACGGAAAATTAATAGTCATCTGAGTTACTAAGTCGAATAGTATTTTTTGAATGAAAATATTAATTTTGGATGAAAAAGTTCAGAGAATAACAAGAAGCATTGTTTAAATTTAAGTATGACACTATCGTGTGTAATTGCGTGAAGAACGCGACACTATGGGCGTGGTTTCAGATCCGATGAACTATAAAAGCATTTGATAAACTTCGATGAACTATAAATATGTAATGAAAAAACCAAGATATTAAAGGCCATCTGTCAGGATGGCCTTTAAAGAACTACGTTTGAAACAACAGAGTATCTATAAACAAAAACAACTCATGGCGCCAACCATGAATTATTTAAGGAGGCAATAAGCCTATGAAAATTATATATACATACACAGAGAAAAACTATTCTAAAGGTCGATCACTAGTCAGTCAGACCATAAGGACAAGAACGCTGACATTTAGTAACGTCATGAAATTAATTAAGAGCTTCTGGTTTCTTAAATAAGCTATAAGCCTGTTTAAGCTCTTCTCGTGGTTCCACAAGCCGAGATTCCAGCGGCTCAGGATCAAACTTGGCCGGGTCAAGCCCTGAATGTGAAACCGGAGAATCGGTAGATTCAGAAGGAGGGGAAGCAATATCTACCCCCAAAACGGCCAGAATAGAGCTACGGTGACGGTAAAAAGTTCTGGCTGGGTAGTAGAAGATTGACCTTAAATCCTTTCCAGAACGCCATAGCTCGAATACAGCCTTCTGAGAAGGTTTCAAAGTAGCTTCTAAAAGTGTGTGATCTGTAGTCATGGCCGCATTGTCATTGAATTGGATTTTTTCATAGTAGCTTGTCCAGACGGAAAGCCAATCAGGCAAAACACATTGCAAGATCCCGTTATTGATCGCTGTCAATTCTTGGCCGCGTAAGCACAGCTCAAAGCGGACAATTCCCTTAGACCAGTCGATTAAATCAGATTGTTCCTGAATAAACGGGCGAAGTATGCCGCGCGTGAATTTGTTACGGTATAAAGCTGAGCTGTTTTTTAAAAACTCAGCATGCTTGTCATAAACCTTCATTGACCAACGCCGAGAATTTTTACCAAGGTAAGCAGTTTCCGAGCCGTGCAGCACGGCGGCACCATGACGACTTCGAGCAGTTCCAGCCGTGTAGCGAATGAATTCTTTCACTTCGGCTTGGGTATCGAATCGATAAGAGCGGGTTATATCAATCCGGCTGTACTTGGGTTTAGTAAACTCGCAAGCGTCATAGCTTTCAGGGCTAGGAAACAAACCAGCATGACGCCGGATAAATACACCGGCTTCCAGATAAAGGCCGTTCAAATCGTCAGAACCAAAGAGATTGTGTCCTTGAAGCAACTTGGCCGGGTTTCCGGACAAGTAAAGCGTGCGCTGGTCGGGAGTAAATACAAGGAAATTGCGGGAACTGCTGGGGTCGGTTTCATCTTTTACAGCGAGCGGTGAGCGGGTTTCTCTGATGATTTCGCCATAAATACGAAAATCGGATGCTTAGGCAAATATGCTCCTGAACGATCAAAAAATATCCGATTTTGTTTAAAGGCGCAATAAAAATCCTAGCAATTAGAAGCATTTTTGCCTTTCATACGAAAGACGCCCAAGCGGTATGATCAGCTCAACCAAGAAGAGAGCTGAGAAAGAAGGGTTGGAATCAGCTGGGATCGATAAAGCCCCGGTTCTTCGCAGGTGATCGTGGCGGTGCCCTGGAACGCAAACCGAGATGGTTAAGAATTTTAGTGATTGCGGCTCTCTCCATGATGACGACGATGATTTTCATATTCCCGCCACAATGCGGGCAATGTTCGATGCCGATATCGAATACCCGTTTTAGCAAACGCGCGACCAACTGATACTCACGGAAGCCGAGGAAGGCGGCACAGCATCACTCGCATTTGATGCATGACTCTTGTTTTTCTTTCTGCCAGAAATAATCTCAGCGCGCAGTTTGGCATTCGGCGCAAGCACACCATGGAAACGAATAAGGTTAAGCCTTGGCCGAGTAACCAACGCAGCCAACCGTTGCATGAATTCCATTGGCAACAGGACAATATGCGTGGCGCCATCCCGATAAGTTATTTTCAACGGTAACACTGTTTGTCCATCTGCATTGCGTGCCAGACGTTTATCAGCAATCGCCGGCCGGGTAATGTAACGGCACAAACGTTCCAGCTTGTTACGCTGATTCATGGCGTAACGTACCCCGGCATGCAGGCTGAAGCCGTGGGCATTGACACAGTACTCCTGTTGTGATTATCAGCAGATTATTTTGCGTAAAGAAATCCGTTCCTGGAGTTATATGAAGTTTCCTTATCTATCTGCGGTGGGAATTCAGCAAGGCTGGTATCGCGTCGGCCCCTTAGCACGCATTAACAATTGCGACACGATATCAACGCCTTTGGCAGAAGTGGCGCGCCAGCACTTCAAAGCATTCGGTCAAGGCGGATTTGGTGCATGATACGCTCGTGTATCACTGGACGCGCGTGATTGGGCTATTACATTGTGCGGAATCCATTGATGAACTGTTGCGCGATGCGGAAATTATCAGCACAGAATTAATGGTCGAAAAAGGCGAGCACCAACCGCAAGGTATCGGCGTCATCGAAGCTCCACGCGGAACATTGTTCCACCATTATCAAGTCAACGAGGAAGGATTAATTACACAAGCCAACTTGATTGTTTCCACCACCAGCAACAATCAGGCAATGAATGAATCCGTGCGCTCAGTAGCCAATCAATATCTAGATGGCTAGGAAATTACCGAGGCCTGACTCAATCATCTGGAAGTTGCCGTACGAGCTTATGATCCGTGTCTGTCGTGTGCGACGCATACACTGGGCAAAATGCCTTTGCAGCTGACACTACAGGATAAAGATGGCAAAGTGATTCATCAATTGACGAAAGGGATCACTGAGAGATTCCCTTCAGTCAGTCTCTTAAGTGAGGTTGACAGGGGTCATCGGCTCTTTATTATTGTCAAATCAGACTGTTCATGTGGGCGCCGACATGGCTTTCCCGATAGTCGAGTAGTAACTTTTTATCGGTAACTTGTAGTAAATGTCCTATTTTTTTAAGCGCTTATATATATTATATATTGTGCTGTGCCTAGAAAATGGGAGTAAAGCTTTTTTCGGTCTCGATATTTATGATAGGGGTTAAAATGGATAAATTGATTCCGGGAATTATTGCGTGGGCGTATGAAAAGAACATTCTGCACGGGTCTAATCTAGAAAAAGAGACATTGAAGTTAATAGAAAAGTGCTCGAAGTTAAGAGATTTCTTAAATGATGAGAGTATTTGCGCTAAATACATCGGTCACTGCATAGTGCAGTTGATCATTATATGTAAAATGTGAAATATCAATTTAGATCAATGTTTGAAATTAACCCATCCAATTGAAAATAAGAAGGTTGCCGATCCCAACATTGCATTAATCATGGTTTATGAAACCATTGGGAAATTAGCCTCGAAAGTTGTAACGAAGCAGGATGTAAAGCAGAGATTGGCTATCTACTCATTTATTTAACTGCCTTGACTACGAGTCTGAAATTGTCAATGATAGATTGCACCAAAGCAGCCTTTAAGGAAATTCAAGGCGATTACAAAGGCGTTATATTTGATGGGGAGTGGATAGACGAAACGCATGAGAAGTATCCGGCTGCACGGGCCATGCTTAAATCAACTAAACCAGATCATTGATTATGCTCGGCAAGCTGCTTGAGTTAGGCTTGGCAGCTTGCTATTCTTGTCCCGCAGATTACGATGAAAAGCTAGGATGGTTGGGGTTGCTTGGGTTGCTTGTGGATAATTTCTCGGTCACGCGGTTCCAGGCTGCTCCAAACTCCTGCAGAATTGAATCTTCATTTACTATGGCTGGGATATCGGCATGGACTGGAATCAGATGTTTGTGATATTGACAGAGTAAATTAATCGATTCATCAAAGGCAGTTGAGTCCAGACTTTCCAGGGAATATGAGCAAAGGAATGAAAAATCAATCGCTTGACATAATTTATGCCAGCATTCTTCCAGATGCATCGCTGCAGCATGCTCCGCGTTCTTCCATAGAACGTTGACTATTTCCCCAAACACCCTAACCTTGCCAAATTCTTTTTTAATAGCCTGTAGGGGAAGTCCGATGACGTCGATGAAAGCAGATTCATCTACGCGACCGTCGATATGGAAGCTGGTTAATATAAACTCAGCATCGAAAAATTTTAATTTCCCAATACTTTTATAATGACCAACATCAATTCCTAAATCTTCTAGATTAGCAATGACCTTCTTTCGTAAGGAAGTACGAGCAAAAACAATAGCGGCTTCTTCTTTTAACAAACCTTCTTTAATATATTCTGTAACCGCTTGTGCTTGTAATGTATCGTCGGAACATACTTTTACAATATGATTTCCACTGGAATCGGTCAAATTCCAGGAGCAATTGGCATTCATTTAACCTCCATAAGTTAATGAGATAGGGCCTTAATTTTTACTTTACAATAAATTAGACAGTTTATTTAGCGGATAAATCTTATTTTAAACTGATTTAATAGAGTAAAGAGATAAATTTTTATTGAAATTAGTAAATATTTCTTGATGTGTTGTGATATCTATATTTTGAGATAGATAAATCATAACTTCTGTGTGCTATCGTACAGAAAGAGGAAGGGAATAAGTTTAAATTAGCATCAGGTTGTTTATCCAATCATAAATAACCTCCCAGCCGACTTTGTCTTAGCGGATCAAAGAAGGTTGGGTTTTCAACCTCCCGATATTTTACTGCCCGCTCTCTTTGGTTCTTCTTCCGGGCCTGGTTCTGGGATCGGGCATTGGGTATTTATTTATCTTTTGCTAACTTCTCGATGGAAGCTTTGATCGAGTTTATATCTGTTTTGATGGATTCGTGTTGTAGGAATTGTTTATGCACATCGAAGGATATCTTGTTGACGTCTCGCTCCATTACTCTTATTTCTTTGCTGATGCTTTCCGTTTTGGTATTGACGTGGTGATATAGTCCGCCGATAGCGACAAATCCTGCAAAGACCGCAACCCATATAGAGTTCCTGATTTCCCTAATATCGCTTTTAATCTCACCGATATCGGTTTGGATATGCTTGGGATCTCTTTCTAGGATGGTCAGCCTGTTGTTCATATTGTTACCTCCACCTCCATTTTCTGTTTCGCGAAAATTTCTGCCAGGTCGTCCGCTCCAGTAAGGAAAGATGGGGAGTTGTGATGCAGACTGAGAGTCTGCACAGGATAGAGTTGTGGTTATTCAGTAGCACTGAGGCGTATAGGAAAAATAAACACTCTTTTTTACTGAAGCTCAGTAAACGCAAACCGGATATTTAGGCAAATATTCTGCTAAACGATCAAAAAAGCATCTGATTTTGCTTAAAGATGCAATAAAAACCCTGGCAATTAGAAGCATTTTTGCCTTTTAGGTGAATGAAAGATAAAGACACCTAAGCGGAAAGGTCAGCAATCAGGAAGAATGCTGAAAAAGACGAGCTACGAATCAGATAGGCTCAAAAAGATCACGAACCTTAGCAGGTAATCGTAGCGGCGCCCTGGCAGGCAAGCCAAGATGGTTAAGAATTTTAGTGATTACGGCTCTCATCCAGGATGACGGCGATGATTTTCATATTCCCGCCACAATGCGGGCAATGTTCGATGCCGATATCGAATACCCGCTTGAGCAAACGCGCCCAACTGATACGCACGGAAGCCGAGGAATGCGGCACAGCATCACTCGCATTTGATGCATGACTCTTGTTTTTCTTTCTGCCAGAAATAATCTCAGCGCGCAGTTTG
>JAMXAE010000044.1 GCA_024281695.1 Nitrosomonas sp.
CCATCGGCGCATTTCAGGATATAGACCGTCCAATTCATTCTTTTCTAGCCTTTATCGGTAATCTTTCTCTTTAAACTAGTCAACGTTACCAGAAGCCGTGCACTGCATTATCAATCGACCTGGCTATACCCAATACGATGGGTATGTCGGCTTATACCTGAAAATGATACTGATTTTGGCAATACATTGCATTCAGAAGAAAAATAATTTTAGAGAGAACAATGATTATGCTTGATCGCGATAATTTGTACCGCATAGCTCCGTTCGCAGCTTACGTTTTTTTTATGGTGCTAGAAGATGTGCTGTTGAAGTTTGGCTGGGATGCGAATGAATTACGTCCACTCTATGCTGTAAAAATTTCTGTCGTGGTTGCTTTGTTATGGTGGATGAGAGGCGCCTACAGTGAGTTAAAATGGCCTTCAGAGGTTAGTTTTCGTACCTGGGTGATCGCGATAGTCGCTGGTATCGCGGTGTTCATTGCTTGGATTAACTTAACAGCCGGATGGATGGTGATGGGCGAATCTGTTGGTTTTGATCCGCGTGATGAAGAAGAGATTGATTGGTTACTGGTTGCGACGAGGCTGATTGGTGCAGCGCTGGTGGTTCCGGTAATGGAAGAGCTTTTTTGGCGCTCATTCCTGATGCGCTGGCTTTATCATCCGAATTTTCTTGCGGTTAATCCGTCATGCATAGGACTTAGAGCATTTTGCATTACAGCGATCATGTTTGCGATTGCGCATAGCCTATGGTTCGCCGGATTATTTGCCGGAATTATCTACAATCTTTTGTACATGCGCAGCGGCACGCTCTGGTCACCCATTCTTGCGCATGCGGTAACTAACGGTATTCTGGGGGTATGGATCATAACGACTGGGAATTGGGGCTTTTGGTAGATGTGATGGGTAGGCGATCATCAATAAACAAGAGATACTTTGATTTACTTTAAAATTTCTTTAAGATTCGATTCAAAATATTTCTCTTTTTCATCGATACATTCATAAAGCGAGGTTTCTTTTACGCACTGGCGGTGTTATTTCAGTTACAGCGATTGGCTTATTCAGATAAAGCACTTTTCTTCCGGGAATTACTTTGAGCTGATTGTCGTTGGTAAACCCCATGATAAATTTGTAAGCATTCGGATTGAGATTTTTTAACGCCGCTTTCACTCTTACACCGACTTGGCCTTGATGAATAACGGGCTGAGCGTGATTCGAGTATACCCAACGTCCTTTGTTATCATGACTGGCAAGTGCCCCGCAGAGCCGCTCTGCCCAATCACTTGGTCGAAATGTTCGGCCATTGGGTGTGACACCCAAAATTAACCATTCTTCCGGGTCGGATCTTATATACATAGCAATCAGTGAGAAGCGTAATTAAATAGTGGATTCATTGTGTTACTACCTTAAAGAGAGCATGGTGTTTGATCTTTTTTCCTTCCTAAATTGAATGTTGATATCGGCTGAGTTTGAGAAAAATGGAGATTTTATTAACTAGAACGGGAAAGTAACTATAGAATTAATCAGGAGAAATGGGGTCTGATGGTTTAATAATTGGCCGGTATATTTTGAATTCGGCTTGATATAGCCCCAATATTCGGCTCAAATGATGAACTGCTTTTAAAATCAAACCCCAAGCATTTTTTGCTGAGAGAAATAAAAAAAGATGAGTATGATGTTGCAGTATCTCAACCGACTTCCATGTTTTGGTTTTATTCCTTTACCAGGAACCAAAGTGACTTTACCGATTTTACGCATATTAAGGCTGGCTATGATTGTGGGTCAGGCTATCTGGCTCAGTGCTTGCGCCAATCTTCCCTATTATGCCCAAGCGGTGAATGGGCATTTTGAAGTCTTGCATCGTTCGCAACCGATTAGCACGATTATTGCTAGTCCTGATACCGACCAGAAATTAAAGCATTCGTTGACCAAAGTTGTTCAATTGCGCGAATTCGCCAGTCGTGAATTGAAGTTGCCCGATAATTTGAGCTATACCAGCTATGCTGATTTAGAACGCCCTTATGTGGTCTGGAACGTTTTTGCTTCGCCGGAGCTTTCTCTTAAGCTCAAAACATGGTGTTTTGTACAAGCCGGTTGCGTCAATTATCGGGGCTTCTTTTCTCAAGCTAAAGCGGAGAGTTATGCGGAGGAACTCAGAAATAAAGGATATGACGTTTATGTCGGCGGTGTCCGAGCTTATTCGACCTTAGGCTGGTTCAGCGATCCGGTACTGAATACTTTTATTAGTTACTCTGAAATGAATCTTGCGCGCTTGATATTTCACGAACTTGCTCATCAGGTGGTTTATGTGCCTGGCGACAGTATTTTTAATGAATCCTTTGCTTCTGCAGTTGAACATGAAGGCGTTAAGCGTTGGTTTGAAAGTAATGGCACAGCGTCGGAACAAGCGGCATTAAGTGCGAGACAACACAGAGAGAAGGTATTTACCGATTTGGTGTTACGACATCGTAAACGACTTCAAGAGCTGTTTAATACTGATTTGAGCGACACTGAGAAACGTACCCGGAAGGCACGTATTTTTGAGGAATTGCGCGATGAATTCATACGATTGAAAGCGGAAAAAACTGAATTCAGTAGCTATGATCAATGGTTTGCACAGAAGCTAAATAACGCATTGCTGGCAACAGTTTCTATTTATACACAGTTATTACCTGCATTCCAGGCAATACTCATGCAACATGATAATGATATGGAACGGTTTTTCGAAGTTGTTACAAAAATGAGCAAACTTCCCAAGAATGAGCGAAACATATTGTTACAAAAGGCTGCTGAAGGGAATCAATCATGGGTTGTTGGCGAACGTTAATAACCTACGGTAACAGAAACCTATACTCGAGCTCTATCAGAGAAAAGCATTGACCCACGGAGAATCAGGCATGACCGAACCCACCATTATCTGTCCAAATTGTGCCACTGAGATTAAGTTGACTGAATCTCTCGCGGCTCCATTGATTCAAGCAACGCGGCTAGAGTATGAGTCAAAATTGGTGCAGAAAGAAATAGAGGTTTCTAAGCGAGAAGCTGCACTGAAAGCACGACAAAAAGCGGTAGAAGATGCGCAGAAAATGGTTGATGAACAAGTAGCCGACAAACTGAAAGTAGAGCGAATTACGATTGCTGCAGAAGAAGCTAAGAAAGCAAAACTAGCTGCTGCATCGGATCTGGATGCAAAATCAAAAGAATTGGTTGAACTGCAGGAAGTTCTTCAACAGCGCAATAGAAAACTCGAAGAAGCGCAAAAAGCCCAGGCTGATTTGATCCGCAAGCAACGTGAGCTGGATGATGCCAAACGAGAATTGGATTTGACGATAGAAAAGCGTGTGCAGGAATCGATTGCTGTGGTGCGACAGAAAGCAAAACAGGAAGCTGAAGATGGCCTGAGACTGAAAGTGACTGAGAAAGAAGAACAAATTGCTTCAATGCAGCGACAGATTGAAGAATTAAAGCGCAAAGCTGAACAAGGCTCGCAGCAACTTCAAGGCGAGGCTTCGGAACTTGAACTGGAAGCCGCTCTGCGAGCTCAGTTTCCAATGGATAGTATAGAACCTGTAGCCAAAGGTGAATTCGGCGGTGATGTGCTGCAAAGAATTTTGGGGCCCTTAGGACAAGGGTGCGGTGTCATTCTTTGGGAATCAAAAAGAACCAAAAACTGGAGCGATGGTTGGCTAGCGAAACTGAGAGGCGATCAACGGATTGCCAAGGCGGAAATGGCTATTTTGGTATCCAACACCTTACCCAAAGGCCTGGAAACATTTGGGCAGATGGATGGCATCTGGATCACTGAGCCGCGGTTGGCATTGCCATTGGCTATCGCATTGCGTCAGTCATTAATCGACATCGCCAGTACACGGCAAGCCCAGGAAGGACAGGAAACTAAAATGGAGTTGGTTTATCAATACTTGACGGGTCCAAGATTCAGACACCGTATTGAAGCTATTGTGGAAAAATTTTCTGATATGCAAGCTGACCTGGATCGAGAACGCAAAACCATGACACGGCTTTGGGCTAAACGTGAAATGCAAATCCAAGGAGTTGTTGAGTCCACTGTGGGTATGTATGGCGATTTGCAAGGTATTGCGGGTCGTGCTTTACCGGCGATTGAAGGATTGGAATTGCCGTTGATTGACTTGAAATTCCCCCATGATGAATTGTGAACGAGTACAGATGAATACTCAGCAATTTTCTCTTTATAGCTACAGATTCAGAACTTGCTTTTAACTTACAGCAAGAAGATAGTTGCCAAACTGAGGAAAATAAAGAATCCGCCACTATCTGTTACGGCGGTAATCATCACGCTGGAACCCAGAGCCGGATCGCGGCCAAATTTGCGCAATGTCAGTGGAATCAGTACGCCTAGGAGTGCCGCCAGCAGCAAATTGAGTATCATGGCCATGGTCATTACCAAACCCAATTCGGCATTGCGGTAGATGACGAAGGTCAATAGACCGATAATAGTGCCCCAAATCAGACCGTTCACTATGCTTACGCCGATTTCCTTGGTAATTAATTTCCAAGCGCTACTGGTATTAATTTGATCCAGTGCCAGGGCGCGTACAATCATGGTGATGGTTTGATTGCCGGAATTACCGCCAATGCCTGCGATAATTGGCATGAGGGTAGCGAGTGCCACCAGTTTCTCGATCGAATCTTCAAATACGCCAATGACGCGGGAAGCGATAAAAGCAGTGACCATATTGATGGCCAGCCAGACCCAGCGATTTTTAACGCTTTTTAAAATCGGCGCAAAAAGATCTTCCTCTTCGCTCAAGCCCGCCAGATTCAAAGCTTCATTTTCTGCTTTAGCGCGAATAAAATCGATGACCGTGTTGACGGTTACCCGGCCTAATAATTTATCGTTATCATCAATTACGGAAGCAGAAACCAGGTCGTAGCGTTCAAATGCACTGGCAGCCTGTTGGGCGACATCGTCCGGACGCAGCTTGATGATTTCTTTAACCATGACCTCGGCGACCAGGGTGTCGGGGTCGCTGACTAATAATTGATTGATCAGTAGCACGCCTTTTAGTTGTTCATTTCTATCCACAACGAATAGCTGATCGGTATGATCCGGCATTTCATCGAGTCGGCGTAAATAGCGCAGAACCACCTCTAATCGGACATCTTCGCGGATAGTAATGACATCAAAGTCCATCAGTGCGCCCACGGCATCTTCTGGGTAAGACATGGCTGCCCGTAGTTGCTCACGTTCTGTGATTGGTAATGAGCGAAAAACATCATCCATTACATCCTGTGGCAAATCGGGGGCGAGATCAGCAATTTCGTCGGTATCTAAATACTCAGTGGCCGCGATCAGTTCTTGGCTGGCCATGTCCGTGATCAGGGTCGAACGGACGGCATCTGAGGTCTCCAATAGAACATCACCGTCATGTTCAGCTTTAACCATGCTCCAGATTAAAAGCCGGTCTTCCAGGGGCAAGGCCTCCAGAATGTGGGCAATATCAGCGGGATGAAGTTGATCTAATAATTGCTGTAATTCTGCTAGGTTTTGCTTTTGTACAGAGGAATCCGCCAATGTGTCCTCGGGCGTATCCTGCAAATGAACGAGGCCTTCTACCAGTTTGTATTTGCGTAATAAATAAGTGACTTGGCTGAGAGGTGTCGGTGAGTTTTCGTTGTCATTGTTATTATTGGTTTCGGTCATAACGGATTCTACGGTAGCAGGTTTTGAATAGATTCAGCGTTATTTATACGCTGAGCAGTTTGCAGTTTGATGACCGAAAAATATCAATCTCAGGACTGTAGCGATACTATAAAATTATGGGATCAATCACAAGATAATTTAGTGTGGGCTGGTGGAATTTCTGTATTATTGGTTGTGATGACTTATTTTTAAGGTGAAAGATATTCACTAAGAATAGATGGGGTTGGGTTTAAATCTGTGTGTGAATTTAGATCTGTGATTTCAGTAGAGCGATTACAGGTTTTGTTTGCGGTCTGATACCCCGCCATAAAAAGAAGGATTCAGCAGCTTGTTCTACCAGCATACCGACGCCATCAGCAATCCGCTGGGCGCCGTTTTGTTGTGCGAATTTGAGAAATGGTGTGGGCTCATGACGATACATCATGTCATAGGTGAGCGAATTATCCATAAAAACATGGGCAGGTAATCCGGGGAGTGCATCCTGCAAGCTAGCGGAAGTTGCATTGATGATGATGTCAAAATTTTCATTTGAGAAACTCATCATATTGCCCGAAGTAATATTTCCATATGAAGTAAACTGCTGTTGTAAGGCTCTCGCTTTATGAAGCGTACGATTGGCAATCACCAGAACAGATGGTTTTTGCTGGAGTAATGGGAGGATGACCCCCCGTGCTGCACCGCCTGCACCCATGAGCAAGATGCGTTTGCCCGCAATGGGGGTGTCCAAGTTCCATTCGATATCGCGTACCAATCCTGCACCATCAGTGTTATCACCGAGAATCTCATTGTTCTCGAATTTGAGCGTATTCACTGCTTGAGCGATGCTTGCTCGCTCAGTTAAATGCGTTATCAGTCGGTAAGCTTCGAGTTTGAATGGTACAGTGACATTTAATCCTTTGCCGCCTTGCTGACGAAATTTTTCTACCGCTGCTTGGAAACCATCCAATGGGCCCAGAATAGCATCATATTGCATGGATTGATTTGTTTGCTGGGAGAAAGCGGTGTGAATCAGTGGCGATTTGCTATGGGAGATGGGATTACCAATGACAGCATAAGAGTCAAGCATGGATAGAAAAGTCTTGAATTAGTTTAGATTGAGGTATCAATCTCAGTAATTTACGAGTCATTATTGACTCAGTAACATGTCTGAAGGTGCAAATACCCAAGTGCGGGTAATGTGCAAAATATCGGTATCTTGACTGATATCCGGCGGAAAAGCTGCAAATCCGCCTTGCCCGGCGAGTTTTACAATATTAATGGCGGCTTCGTCCAGAATTTTTTCGCCGGATGAGCGATTAATTTCAATCGACTCCAAACCCCCATCGGCTCGGATACTGACAGTGAGCTGCAAATTACCATAAAGCTTTCCTTTTCTGGCTGCTTCAGGGTAATTTAAATTACCGATGCGCTCGACTTTAATACGCCAATCTTCTACATAACGAGCAAAGCGAAATTCTTTGGTACGTGCTCCCACAAATTTTCTTTTAGGCCGTTTCTGATAATCGTCATGATCTTGATCGATCTGTGCTCGCAAGCGGGCGATATCAAGGCTACGTTGCAATAACTCAGTGGCATCAGTAGCGATCTGCTTATTTTCGACTTCGTTTTCTGGTGCAGTGAATTGTTCAATTTTCTGGGTATTATCGATAGCCGTCATGAGTTTTTTGGCTTCTTGCTCCAGTTGTTTAACTTTCTGTTGCATTGCAATGTTATTGGTTGATGGTTTGCTTCTAGGCAGTACCGGGAATGGAGTTTTTGCACGGCGATCATCATCCGTGTTACCGCCGCCATCTAAGTTGCCCTGTGCAAGTAGTTCGGTTTTTGTTGGTTTTGTCAGTGTTTTGCTGTTAACCAGCACAACTTCCAGGGATGTAGTGATTTTGTCGAAATTTGGCTTTGGAAATTGAAAAGTTACGCCAAGAAATAGAATGGCATGTAAAAGCAGTGAGGCAACCATCGCTATCAATAGTCGATTGGTTCTGAAATGTTGATAACTACTGGGTATCGTATATGTAGTTTCGTATGTGTGAGTAGTGACAGCCAAAGGATCAAGCCTTGAAAGTTAAATCTTAACTGCTTATTACAATCGTATTATTGTAGGCAACAAATATTTTCTTGTCACACGATTAATCAGAGATTCGCTGGCTAATCGAGTTTTATGCATCCTGTTTTTGCAAGAATTCAGTATGTAAGCTGCGTTCAAACAGATCTATTGCAGATAATTTTAGTTTAACGTAGGTACCCGGCGGCATCTCTGGAAGCGAAGGTACTCTTGTGACGAGTGGAATGTGATCGAATTTGACTAAGTTTTCTTTAATGACCTGTGCATTGATGGTCTGAATTTTTTCCTGCAATAGCCAGCGCAAACACCAATAACGTTCCATTGCACGCTGGAATTCATTATAGATGCTATGTGCCGCTTCAAAGTCTCTCATTGAGATTAGAAGACTGTCGCTTTCCTTCGTGTAGGGCGGAGAGTCGTTGCGCAGTAACGCAATGATTTGCCGTTGATTTACAAGATCAATATAACGTCTCATCGGAGAGCTGCTCCAGGCATATTGTGAGACTCCTAGCCCTTGATGAGGCGCGGGTGAGGTGCTCATTTTGACTTTGCCGTTAGCTTGGCTGCGAAATATACCGGTGATGTTGGCATCGGTTAGTTGCCTGCCCCACTCGGTGTTGACATAAATCATCAACTCAGAAACTACTTTATCAATGGGTGATCCACGGCGGCGCTCGCTAATGGCGACATGACCATTGTTGATTTCAAAGCTGTAATCAACTTTGTCATTGTTTGCGTCATTGGCTTTACCGCGCTGGTTCTCCATTTTGCAACAGAATTGCCACAATAAGCGCAATTCTTTGTTAAAGGTATGCTCGAAATCCCCTTTGTTTAATGAAGCTTCATTGAAATACTGCTCCAACAGATTGCTGCGTAAATTGGCGGCAATTTTTATTTTCTCAATTCGGCTTTCTGTGCTGATGACAGTGAAATCATCTGATACATCAAGATATAAGGAAACTGCAGGGCATAATCTATTTTCAGCTAATGTGAAGTCATTAATGATGGCATCCGGTAGCATGGTGATTTTGTTACCAGGCAAATAAACTGTTGATAAGCGTGTTGCAGCGATTTTATCCAATGCGGATTCAGGATCAATTCCTAGCGCAGGCGCTGCAATATGAATACCGATACGGAAGCTTCCCAGTGATAATGGTGTTACAGAGAAAGCGTCATCAATTTCAGTTGTTGTGGCATCATCAATACTGAATGCAATAACATCTGCGATGGGTAAATCGGATAAATCATTAGGTTGCGGTGTAATTAGCTCACCAAAATTAATTCCTTCAGGAAAATGCTCCCAGATAAATTGATTGAAATGGTAGTCATGCGACGAAGGAATAGCGCCACAGTTTTCCAGTAATCGGACGACGGTGAGTTTTTTGTCTGTACAGGCAGCTTCGAGTGCTTTCCACTCAATGGTATTTTTATCTGGTTTGTAAAGTAAGTTAGGAATAAGTGGCTTAAATGCATCGGGCAAAATAAAAGCGTTTAATTGTTCGACATAGCATGCTTGCTGTTCTGCTTGTAGGCGTTTTTTCTGTTGGCTGGCTAAAGCGGCTTTAAGGGCATCCGGAGGAGCTGCTTTGTAGCGTCCATGGCCTTTTTTATAGAAATACATGGGTGCATTCTGAAGTAGCAGCAGTGTAGCAGCAGCTTCAACGGGACTGGGGGTATGGCCGAAGTAATCTGCCGCTAGGGTATCACTAGCAAATTCTGTATCATTTGGGCAGCATTCCCACAGAAAATCTGGATCCAATTCGTCAGCTATTTTTTGTACATGACCCATGAATTCGGATAAAGGTGGAGCATCAAATCGAAGCAACACCGAAGTCGCTTTGATTTTTGAACGTTTGCCGTGCACAGCCTCTATCTGCAAAGAAGTGTCATTGTCAGCAAGAATGACGCCTACCTTAAAAGTTCCAGTTTCTTCATAAAAAACATTCATAAGATTGTTTTTATAATTACAGTTGGGTAGTAAGAACAGAGTTGCTGCATCAAGAAGGATTGAGTCGTCATCAGAAAATTAAAGAGGTTTTGATATACCATTCAAGAAATTTGATTGGTAATTTATAAAACCTATCAGATTTGCAGTATATACGAGACGCTTGAAGAACATAAAAAATGGTAGACAATTGTTATCGAGAATAGTGTCAATATTTTTCAGTAATTCGATGGAGTCTGCTTTATGAGACTCAAGATACGAAGGAAGATTCCATCAGAAACGACGAAGTATGGTAGCCGCGGATATTGATTTGAATTCATAAGCCTTTTGAAACACTGTACTTAGTTTACTTGAAAACCGCTGAGCAGCCACTGTACTGTAGGGGATGAGTTGTTAAGTATCTGTAAGTTGTTTAATCGTTTGGTGTTTTTCTAGAAATAACTGGATGGTGTCTTTTAACTCAGAATCAGGTAGTACCGTAGCTAACTGACTTAAGCAATCTTTTCCGGTTTGGCTCAACTTTATTTTTCTCGTGTGTTTGATATATCCTTTATCTACCAAGGGTTTTGTGTTTTTTGCATTGTAATGTGCTTGCACCAAAATTTGAATTGAAGTAACTTCCCATCCTAGCTCCTGCAGCTTTAATATTAATGAGGGAGAAATTTGCTTAAGTTTTGAAGCAATAGCGCTATTTTCAGTCAATATCGTTAATCTGCCATTTGAGATGCGACCCAGATTGCAATGCTGTGCCAATTGCAATGGAATAAGTTTAAAAAATGTTAATTGGTTCTCATATATTTCGTGAGCTAAAGAGAATAAATTTTCGTATTCGGGTGTTTTACCCAGTAGATTAAGATAAGAGTTAACTTTATAAGAGGTCATGGTTATTTAAAAATATCCAATGAATACAAAATATGAATATTATTTTTATTTCTAATAAATCAGAGCGAGCGAGAAAAATAACACTTACACGAACACACATTACATTATTAATCGGCGCTTTTCTATTAGTTACCGTAATATTAGCCTTGAGTTTGAACTTTTTTTCGCTCCGTTATGCCGATCGAATTGATACTCCGGTGTTAAGAGCCGTATTAGTTAGCCCTCAAGAAGAAAGGCATCAAGAAATTCAAACGCATCTGCAAGATAATTTAAATATCATGGCGAGTAAATTGGGACAAATGCAGGCGCAATTGTTACGTTTAGATGCCTTGGGTGAGCGTTTAACAGAATCTGCTGGTATTAAGTCGCGAGATTTATTATTTAATGAAGTGCCGGGACAAGGCGGTGCGCATCCTGATCTTACATCCGAAGAGTTAACTTTTGGTGAATTTAGTCATAAGCTCCATGAATTGTCGAATATGCTGGATGAGAGGACAGATAAACTAGGCGCATTAGATTCTTTATTACGTCATGAAAGATTAACAAAGTATGTGATACCTTCCGAGATGCCTGTTGAGACAGATTGGTACTCTTCTGGTTATGGATACCGAATAGATCCATTTACAGGAAAAAGAGCGTTTCATGAAGGAGTGGATTTTTCTGCAGAAATAGGAACGCCAATAAAAGCTGCAGCTGGTGGTGTGGTAGTCTATTCGGATCATCACTCTGAATATGGTAATATGATCGAGGTTGATCATGGAGATGACTTGGTAAGTCGTTATGCGCATGCATCGAAGCGCTTAGTGAAACTTGGGCAAGTTGTGTTACAAGGGCAGAAAATTGCGGAAGTAGGTAATACCGGACGTTCGACAGGGGCGCATCTGCATTTCGAGATCAGACATAAAGATAAATCGCTTAATCCATCCAGATTTTTGAAAAAGCCGAATTAAATTGAATTAAAAAAGAGTAATTGATTATTCATGAATGAATGTTTATTGTTAAGCGCACTTTGCATTATTGTTACCTATCTTGAACTTGGATTAATTTCTGGCAGTGATTCTCAATTTAATCTAAGAAATTTTAGTTTGTCAGATGATTTAAATTTAACCGATAGTTGCTTAAGTACTTTTGTGGGGGCGAGATAGCAATCTCTGCCCTTTGTTTTTTTAAACAAATTGTTTAAACAGAATTTTTAGAGATTTTATGCTAAGTAATCTACTTAAGAAAATTTTTGGTAGTCGTAATGATCGGATGGTCAAGCAGTACTCTCAGACCGTACGTATTATTAATGAAATGGAACCTGCTATTGCGGCATTGTCGGATGCTGATTTGCGCGCCAAAACAGATGAATTCAAACAACGTATTCACAATGGGGAAACATTGGATACATTATTGCCAGAAGCATTTGCAGTGGTGCGGGAAGTTGGCAAACGGATTCTTGGCATGCGTCATTTCGATGTGCAGCTTATTGGTGGTATGGTGTTGCATGGCGGTAAAATTGCTGAGATGCGAACTGGTGAAGGTAAAACCCTTATGGCAACTTTGCCTGCTTATTTGAATGCGCTATCAGGAAAGGGTGTCCATGTAGTGACTGTGAATGATTATCTTGCGAAGCGTGATGCTGATTGGATGGGGAAAATCTATCAGTTTCTCGGAATTAGCGTGGGTGTGATTTATTCACAAATGCCGCACAGTGATAAGCAGGCCGCTTATGCTGCTGATATTACTTATGGGACTAATAACGAGTACGGTTTTGATTATTTGCGTGACAATATGGTGACGCATCCTTACGAGCGTACACAACGCCTACTCAATTTTGCTATTGTTGATGAAGTGGATTCGATTTTGATTGATGAAGCACGTACTCCACTGATTATTTCTGGGCAAGCGGAAGGTGATACAGAAATATATGTGCGTATTAATGTGCTAATTCCCAAACTTATACGTCAGGAAACAGAGGATAGTCCGGGTGATTATAGTGTGGATGAGAAATCTCACCAAGTTACACTCAGTGAGTCTGGTTTCGAGCATGCAGAAAAGTTATTGGCAGGAGCTGGATTGTTGAAATCGGGATCCAGTCTTTACGATCCAGCGAATATCAATTTGATTCATCATCTGAATGCAGGTTTAAGGGCGCATAGCTTATATTTTCTGGATCAGCATTATGTCGTGCAGGATGGCGAGGTGGTTATCGTTGATGAGTTTACTGGGCGTTTAATGGCTGGACGACGATGGTCTGATGGATTGCATCAAGCTGTGGAAGCGAAAGAGAGTGTCACTATTCAGAAGGAGAATCAGACACTTGCTTCCATTACTTTCCAGAATTATTTTCGTATGTATCAGAAGTTGTCAGGAATGACCGGGACAGCCGATACGGAGGCAGCTGAATTCCAGCAAATCTATGGATTAGAGACAGTAATTATTCCGACTCATCGTCCAATGATTCGAGATGATCGTATGGATCAAGTGTTTCGTACAGCGAAAGAAAAGAATGAAGCGATTATTCAGGGAATCAAGGAATGCTACGAATATGGACAGCCAGTTCTGGTTGGTACGACATCCATTGAGAATAACGAGTTGCTATCAAAATTGCTTGATCGTGAAAAATTACCCCATCAGGTTTTGAATGCGAAGCAGCATGCGAGTGAAGCAAGTATTGTAGTTCAGGCTGGCCGACCTAAAATGATTACTATCGCAACCAACATGGCGGGACGTGGCACTGACATTGTGCTAGGAGGGAATCCTGAACCTGAAGTGGAGCGCATACAACATGATGATAAGCTGAACCAAGAGGAAAAGGAAAAGCGTATCAGCGAAGTGTATACAAAATGGAAAGTAAATCACGAAGAAGTTTTAAGTAAAGGCGGATTACACATTATAGGCACTGAGCGACATGAATCACGTCGTGTAGATAATCAATTGCGTGGACGCTCAGGTAGGCAGGGAGATCCTGGTTCTAGTCGATTCTACCTTTCACTGGAGGATCCGTTGTTACGCATATTTGCATCTGATCGTGTTGCCAATATTATGACGCGCCTTAAAATGCCCGAAGGGGAAGCTATTGAGCATCCATGGGTTACTCGTGCTATCGAGAATGCTCAGCGGAAAGTAGAAGCAAGAAATTTCGATATGCGTAAGCAATTGTTGGAATATGATGATGTGGCAAATGATCAACGCAATGTGATTTATCAACAGCGCAATGAGTTATTGGAGGCAGAGCAAGATATTTCAGAAACGATTGTAGCGATACGCGAAAGTGTTTTAAGTAATTTATTCAGCTTGCATATTCCGCCGCAAAGTGTTGAAGAGCAATGGGATGTGGTTGGTTTGGAGAAAGTACTTGCGGCGGAATATCAATTGCATTTTTCTTTGCGAACATGGCTTGAGCAAGAGCAGGAGTTGCATGAAGAAAACTTGTATGAACGTATTGTTGATCTTGCTAATGAACAATATCAAGACAAAGTTGAGAAGGTGGGTGCCGAGATTATGCATCAGTATGAACGTGCCGTGATGTTGCAAAGCCTGGATTCGCATTGGCGAGAACATTTGGCAGCATTAGATCATTTACGTCAAGGTATACACTTACGTGGTTACGCACAGAAAAATCCTAAACAGGAATATAAAAGAGAAGCTTTTGAGCTATTTACAAATATGCTCGAAGAGATCAAAAATGAAGTTACAAAGATACTTCTGACCGTGCAAATAAAGAGTGAGCAGCAAGTAGAAGCGGTAACAGAAACGCTAAGATCGCCAGAGAATATAAAACTTCATCATGATGCTTATAAGGAGACATTCGATGAAGAGGTGGAGCATGATAAGTATCGGGATGAAAAAGTACAACCCTTCGTACGTCAGAATGACAAAATAGGTAGGAATGAGCCTTGTCCGTGTGGATCAGGTAAAAAATATAAACAATGCCACGGTAAAATTAAATAAGTATAGCAATAAGATTGAGTGGATAAGAGCAGCTCTCTTTCTTGCCGCAGGAAATGGGGTTTTAATAGAAATGCGGAGAGATGCTGGTCACAATACGATGTACGCTACCAAAAGATGATTCTTGAGTCTAAAAATACTTTTAAGTTATTCTCCATCATACTATCGCGGTTATGGTATACTGCGCGCTTTTATTGTTTAAACTTTATTGAATACTCGTGAAAGCGATGAGAGTAAAGTAAATTTGCCGTTTTGTTGATAGTTTTACGTGAAAAATATTACTGATGGAAAAGTTGATTATGGCAGATAGTTTTAGCATCAATAATGAAATGAGTGGCAGAAGAAAGTTCTTGGTCGCGGTAACATCTTTAGCAGGAGGTGTCGCAGGAGCTGCAATTGCAACACCTTTTTTATTGAGCATGATGCCAAGTGAGCGTGCTAAAGCCGCTGGGGCGCCGGTAGAAGTTGATATATCAAAACTTGAGCCTGGTATGCTTCTAATGGTTGAGTGGCGCGGAAAAGTCGTGTGGGTTTTAAATCGCACCCCGGAAATGTTGGAATCTCTTGTGAAAATAGAAGGTGAATTAGCCGATCCAAATTCAGAAAAGAATCAACAACCGGAGTATGCACGAAACCGTACTCGCTCAATCAAACCAGAAATTCTTATAACTGAAGGAGTCTGTACACATTTAGGGTGTTCTCCTGTATTTAGAAAAGAGATTGCTCCTGCGGATCTTGGTCCTGATTGGTTAGGAGGATTTTTCTGTCCTTGTCATGGATCAAAATTTGATTTGGCAGGGCGAGTGTATAAAAGTGTGCCGGCTCCAACTAATATGGTTGTTCCTCCACATACCTATTTGAGTGATAGCCGTCTTTTAATTGGATCTGAAAGCGAGGGATCTGCGTAAATGAGTAATTTATTTAACTCCATGATTGGATGGATTGATAAACGCTTTCCATTAACATCGAACTGGAAAGCACATCTTTCCGAATATTATGCACCCAAGAATTTTAACTTCTGGTATTTCTTTGGTTCATTAGCTTTGCTAGTATTGGTTAATCAACTGCTTACCGGTATTTTTCTCACCATGAATTACAAGCCGGATGCCAGTCAAGCTTTTGCATCAGTCGAATATATTATGCGTGATGTGGATTATGGTTGGCTAATCCGATATATGCATTCGACAGGTGCTTCCATGTTCTTTGTCGTTGTTTACCTGCATATGTTTCGTGGAATGATGTATGGCTCTTATCGAAAACCACGTGAGCTTTTGTGGTTGGTTGGTATGATTATCTTTTTTGTGCTGATGAGTTTAGCCTTTACTGGGTATATTTTGCCATGGGGGCAAATGTCTTATTGGGGAGCGCAAGTGATTGTGAGTATGTTTGGAGCAATTCCGACTATTGGAGAAACACTCCAGCAGTGGCTGTTAGGTGACTTCACGCTATCAGATGCTGCACTCAATCGTTTCTTTGCTTATCACGTCGTAACTTTGCCTTTAATACTGTTAATATTGGTTTTTGCGCATATTTTAGCATTGCATGAAGTTGGATCAAATAATCCAGATGGTATCGAAATAAAAGCTAATAAAAATCCCCAAACAGGAATTCCTGTAGATGGGATACCATTTCACCCTTATTATTCTGTTAAGGATATCGTGGGTGTAGTAGTGTTTCTGATTGTATTCTGCGGGATTATTTTCTTTGCTCCAGAAATGGGGGGGTATTTCTTAGAATACAATAATTTTATACCTGCTAACACATTGCAAACGCCGGATCATATAGCCCCAGTTTGGTACTTCACGCCTTATTACTCTATGTTGCGGGCAGTGACTGTTAATTTTTTATGGGTAGATGCAAAGTTATGGGGAGTGATATTGATGGCTGGTTCAGTGGTGATTTTCTGCTTCTTGCCATGGCTGGATAGAAGTCCAGTGAAATCTATTCGGTATAAAGGACCATATTTTAAAATGGCCTTAACGCTTTTTGTGATTAGCTTTTTTGTATTGGGTTGGCTTGGAACAAAATCTCCAACACCTTTATATACTTTATTAGCGCAAATATTTACAGTTATTTATTTTGCATTCTTTATTTTAATGCCATGGTATAGCAAGATAGATAAAACAAAACCTGAGCCAAAAAGAGTAAAAGAGTAAAAAAAATGAAGAAAATAACGATTGTTATATTTATCTTGTGCATGACTCCATTTAGCTCATTTGCTGCAGAGTCTGGTATGATTTTAGATCGAGCTCCTGTTGATACCTCTGACAATGCTTCCCTGCAACGTGGTGCTGAGAGTTTTGTTAATTATTGTTTGACATGTCATGGTGCTAGTTATATGCGTTATAATCGCCATCGTGATATAGGATTTAGTAATGAACAGATTCTTGATAAATTGGTTCATACAGGTCAGAAGGTTGGCGACTTGATGCAGTCTGCTATGCGAAAAAAGGAGGGAGAAGAGTGGTTTGGTGTTGTACCTCCTGATTTGTCAGTCATAGCACGCTCGCGGGGAGCAGACTGGTTATATACCTATTTACGAGCGTTTTATCGTGATGGTTCCACTGCTACTGGGTGGAATAATCTTGTTTTTGATCGAGCTGCGATGCCCCATGTGTTACACCAATTACAGGGCGAGCAGAAGTTAGTAATAAAGACAAGCGATAAAGGAGAGCAAAAGAGTCTGTCGATAGATAAGGCAGGTAAATTGAGTGCTGCTGAGTATGATAAATTTGTTGGAGATTTAGTTAACTATTTAGTTTACTTGGGTGAACCTCATGCAAATGCACGTAAGGATATAGGTTTTATGGTAATGATCTTCTTACTTGGTATGTTGGTACTATCTTATGCACTAAAAAAAGAATATTGGAAAGACATTCATTGATTATCATCAAGCTTGCTGAATATACCGGTAATTAGGTCAGAGAATAGAAGTTATGATGACATTGTATTCGACAATCACTTGTCCATATAGCCATCGCTGTAGGATAGTTTTACACGAGAAGGATATGGATTGCCAGGTGATTGACGTTGATCCAAATAGCAAGTCAGAAGACCTAGCAGTAATGAGTCCATATGGCAAGGCTCCAGTACTTGTGGAACGCGATCTCGTGCTATATGAATCGAATATCATCAATGAGTATATCGATGATCGTTTTCCGCACCCGCAGCTAATGCCGGCAGATCCAGTGATGCGCGCGCGCGCACGCCTATTATTATATCGTTTTGAACAAGAATTGTTTTGCCACATTGATGCATTTGATGGTTCGGATCAGAAAGTGATAGACAGGGCACGCACAGTGATAGCAGATCATTTGACGGTAATTTCTCCGATCTTTGAGAAGCAAAAATTTATGCTTGGTGATGAATTTTCAATGCTTGATGTTGCAATAGCTCCATTATTATGGCGCCTAGAGCATTTTGAAATCCGTCTTCCCAAGCAAGCAGCGCCGTTACTAAAGTATTCAGAAAGATTGTTTAGTAGACCACTATTTATTGATGCGTTATCTGCATCCGAAAAGATTATGCGTAAATGAGTAATCACTCAACTAAACCATATTTAATTCGCTCAATTTATGAATGGTGCATTGATAGTAATTTTACGCCTTTCATCTCTGTAAAGGTTTATTCGAATTTGGATATACCAAACGAGTATATAAAGAATGGTGAAGTGGTTTTTAATATTGGTGAAGAGGCTGTACATAATCTAATCATTAGTAATGAAACTATTTCTTTTATGGCGCGCTTTAATGGCATATCAAGAAAATTAGAAATATCAATAAATACAGTTAAAGGAATATTTGCAAAGGAAGTAAATCAGGGCATTGCATTTTCTCTCGATAATGATGAAGAGAATCAACAAAATAATAATCTGATTCCAGATTCCTTAGCAAATCAGACAAAAAATATAAGCAAATCAAAGTTACGCATAGTCAAATAGTACTATCAATTTGTGTTCATTTTATTTCCCCGCCGGCATAGCTCAGATGGTAGAGCAGCTGATTTGTAATCAGAAGGTCCCGAGTTCGATTCTTGGTGTCGGCACCA
>JAMXAE010000045.1 GCA_024281695.1 Nitrosomonas sp.
GATTACGATTATGCCGATGAATTTGGCATTGTGCACCATGTGCATCGCGTCGCATCCGGCGAGGCATGGTCTGCCGGACCGGTGATTCTTTCCTGGCAAGATGCGGCAGATACCGATACCTATTCTGGGCATAATGTAGTCATCCATGAATTTGCGCACAAGATTGACATGCTGTACGAAGGCGCCAACGGCTGCCCGGAGTTGCACGCCAACATGAGCGCGTATACCTGGCATGAGGTATTTAGCAGCGCTTATGTCAAATTCTGACGCCAAGTCGATCAGCGGCATGAGACCATCATCGATCCGTACGCGGCGGAAAGCCCGGCAGAGTTTTTCGCGGTGCTAAGTGAAGTGTTTTTTGAGCTTCCGCTGGTTACTCAGCAGCACTTTCCATCGGTTTATGAGCAATTGGCGCTGTTTTACCGCCAGGACCCGGCGCAGCGGTAGCATTGATACTTATGCGGATTACTCGGCGCTTAGAGCAATGTGATTATTCACCATCTCAAGATCAATATTTGTGTATGCGCTAACGACAAAATCTGCTTTTGCAAGTTTTCCCTGATCATATGTGGTCGTGATCGCAATGCACCACATATCGGCGCTTTTTGCGGCATCTATCCCATGCGGCGCATCTTCAATGACCACGCAGTTTTTTGGCGATGACCCAAGCTGCTGTGCTGCGTATAGGAAAATATCCGGATTGGGCTTAGAACGGTATCCTACTTTGTCTAGCGTATAGATCCTGTTTTCAAACAACGCCGACAGGTTCAGGCGTTGATCGACGAATTTCAGCAAATCCCGGTCCATCGACGTTGCGATACAGGTTTTATAGCGGGAACGCATGGATTCATAGAATTGAAGAAATCCAGTGATGAAGCTGGTTTCATGAATAAAAAGGTCCCGTACGATATCAGCACGCTCTTGCGCTAACGTTTTGGTATCCCCTTCAAATGAATACGCTTGCTTCATGATTTCAACCCCTTCCGCAAGTGTTCGCCCGGTGAGCAACGGTTTGATCCGTTCCCGATCATAGACAAAGCCTCTGCGCTGCAGAAAAATTTCCTGCCCCTTGTCCCAAATCGCTTCCGTATCAATGACAACGCCTTCCGCATCGAAAATAATCGTATCAATCATGACACCGCTCTCAAATTAGAATTGCTCATGTTGAAAATATCATCTGATGAAGCATGGAAAATGGCCCTGAACAATGCATCGTGCGCAACATATCGTTCCCGATTATCCGATTTATTTTTTAGCAAGTTTCTCAAGACCGCTATTCAATAATTCTTTAAAAGTCTTTTCCCCAATAGCGCCATAGGCCAGCAGTGCAGCCAGCATCATCACTACAAAAAAACTAAACGCTAGCAAACCGAATTTCTCATTAATCATCAAATAAAACCCCAGCCCTGAAAGCACAGTTGCAAAGCCGATGATGACAGGACCGATTTTCCAGCTTCCGGTTTCGGATCGGGATTCGGGAATGCGCGCAGGCAGATCCGGATATTCCATGCCGGCGTGCTTTTGTAAAACAGCGAGAGCGGACACTGCTTTTGCTGTGGCCCAGGAAAATAAGCGCGGCCCATAAAAAGCTCCCGTGCTGTCATCAATTTTGTCCTTGAGGCTATGCATAGCCTCACGCGCCAATGCACTCTTTTTATCATCCAGATTTTCAGATCCTAACAGGAGCTTCATCAAAAGCGTATCAGTCATGACCATAAAACCATAACCACCCGTTTGGCCATTCGCAATCTTTGTTTTTTGGTCAATTTCCACCCATTCTTCTTGCAATCTAATGGCTTTATCCGGGTTCCGCAGCAACCATTCGATTGCCTGCTTTTCCTGTTCCCAATACTGGCTCACAGTATTGTTGCGTGCTATTTGCAATACCAGCGCGGCATAGATGGTATGAATGCCTTGCAGGGGCCCCGGATCGCCGAATGAGCCACGCACTTCATCGCCGCCGTCATGGTAGTAAACGGCCACCAGATGTTGCAAGCTCTCTGCGATTTGGCTTTGATAAGCTCCAGGATAGGCATCGTAAGCATCGAGCAAGGCTATTAGCGCAAAGCAAGTGGGCATCAGTGCCTCGGGTTTATCTTGAGCATAACTCCACCCTTTCGTGTTTTCATTTCTGCGCGCAAGCAGCCATGAAAAAGCTAATTGTATTGGGTGTTCATCGATTCCCTTACCCGCCTTGATGAGCGCTTGAATTGCATGGGAAGTACGTACCAAGTCGGGAATATCCATGGTTTCGCCGTCATCGGTGGTTATTTCTCTTGGCCATGAGCCAGCATCTGGACCGTTCAGTGTCTGATGTTTCAACAGAAAATCAACCGCGCCGCGAATCGAGCTCGTGCCTGCGTGACAAATCCCACCATCGATCAAAGCAATCATCGCCTCGGCGGTATTCAGCACATTAACATGACTGCCTCGACGCTCGCCCCAACCCTTGGATTCTTTATCCTGTTGCTGCTCCAGCCATCGACCCGCATGAGTGATAATTTCAGTGATTTGAGTCATGGAATCTCCTCCTAAATTTCATCCTGCCAGGATCGGCACAATAACCACTCTGAATGTCCGCTCGCATGCTTATGCCATGCGTCCGTCCGAATATATGCTAAAAATTAGTTTGCAGTATGGCAGGATGTGCCTATGCTGGGAAGTATATCCATCGCAGGATGATTTCTTTACAGGAAATGAAATATTTGCAAGATCCAACTGAAAACTATCCGAGAACCAATACAGTTACTAAAACCAGCGGATGGCTTTATGTACAAAGCCTACATGCAAAAGGATGGGCAATGACACTGAAATCAGCGAGGCGAAACGTAATACCGATATTCGCAATTCCCCACATGTATATCCCGCAATTGAGAATCTGCGATGCCGCCCTCAAAATAGGCGACGAATACCCGCATCGTTTCTTCGTGGGCGACTACTAGCAGGGTTTTCTCCGGCTGCGCTTTTAGCCAATCGATAAAGCGCAGCACGCGCTGCTTGTGATCCAGCAACGACTCGCCGCCATTCACGCGAGCCCGCAGCGGATCGTGACTAATCGCAGCAAAATAATCCGGCACCGGCTGACTCTCGAACCCCGAACGAATATCCGCAAGATCCGCGTGCACCTCAATTGGCACAGCATGATGGCGATTGACGATTTCCGCCGTCTGACGCGTGCGCGGCAACGGTGAAACGAGGATGCGTTCAAACGCCGCATCGCGCAGCTCATGCGCCGCCGACTGCGCTTGCGCGATACCGGTTTCCGTCAAATACACATTCCTGCCGGGATCGTCGTTACACAAGCCGAGGTCGTTGTAATTCGTGCGCCCGTGGCGCATCGCATAAATGTTCATTTCATCATCCAATCCGGAAATATTTTTCTCAAAAACCGCATCCAAAAACGCAATCACTGCGTAATTCCTCATGACGGCAGCAAAAACACAACGCCGCAACGTTTAAGGAAGCTCTGAAAAGGTAGCAGCGGTGGTCCGGCATAGTAGTTTCTCAGAGCCTCCTTAATTATCACATTCATCATTGAGGGGACACATCATGAAATTCATGCACAAAATATCGCACCGGCTCATCGTTCTCATTGTTTTATTAAATACCAGCGTAAACCTCTACGCTTTCACCCCGCCGGAAGGCTACCAAGGTCGTTTTTTAGTGCCGCGCACGTTGTTGCTGCAACCCGGGATTACCAACCCTGAAATTTCTCCCTCCTTCGGTAATCCCGGATTTTTTAACAATATCACCCAACAGGAAGGGCTAGCATCTGCTTTTATGAACTGGAAGTCGACGTGCGCAATTGCCAGCACGCATTTCAAAACAATATCCCGGGCTATAACGAATGTATCACAATGGCGGGCGAATCCCACACCAGTTGTTTGACGTGGGTACAGAAACTGCCGGTGGAGGAAAACCAAAATTAGCAAATTTTGATCCGAAACCCTGAAATAGCGTCTGATTACCTGTTGCAACAGCATTCAGGCGCTATTTCTTGGGATACCCGAATCGTCTCGACAGGTGCTGAAACTGCTCAGCCATAACCCTTTTCACCCTTCGCTGAGAATCCATGCGCTTTCAGGCAAATTGACCGGATTGCATTCGGTATCGATCAATCTCAGTTACCGCATCACGCTGGAAATCATGATCACCGAGAAGGAAATTATTCTGGTCAATGTGGGAAGTCACGAGGAAGTGTATCGGGTGGGGTAAATGGCGCTTCTTTGCGCCAATCCATTCTAACGCTACTACCAAACTTTTACGGTACGACCATTACGGCTTCCCGATCCAATCGACCAGCTCGGAGTAACCAACCAACGCAGTATCAGCAGTTACGAAACGAGCAGGCATTGCTAATGCCTGAGCAATCAACAAACGATCAAACGGATCGGTATGCAGCATCGGCAAATGCGCAACACCTGCAGCATGTTCCGAAGAAACGGGCAGCTCAATGAAACCGGTCATTGCCGCACCGTCCGCAATTTCTTTGGCGGAATAGTGAAACTTCACCTTTCCCAATGCCGACTTGATCGCGATTTCCCAAATACTGGCGGCACTGAAATACACTTCGACAGACGGCGACTCCAACTGCGTTCTCAGTGCTTGCGGCAATCGATCGGGCGTATCCAGCGCCCACAGCAAAATATGCGTATCGAGCAGCAATCGCATTGCTAGCGATTCCCGGGCGGTGGTTCGATATCCGCATTCTGAAATTGCAGCAACACCTCCTCAGGCAATGCGGCATCAAAATCTTCCGGCACATTCAATTTCCCTTGGAAAATACCCAGGCTTCGAGCGGAAGGTGCGTCATGCAACGGTACTAATTTAGCAATGGGTTTCCCCGCTTTAGCGATGATAATTTCCTCACCGGCTGCAGCTTTCTCAACAAATCGGGACAAATGGGTTTTTGCTTCATGGATGTTGATGGTAAGCATATTGGTATTTTTCGTATCAAGTGGACTAACTGGACTAAGTTTAATTAACTTGAATTCTCAAGTCAAATCTAAACTCCGGTTACCATGGATTCGTACCATCTAACGTCTAGCTTGAGGGGCCGCTCGGCGTCGAAGCCGACGGAGTACCGAGAAGCGCTGGTTGGGCATTTTCTCGATACCATTAGGAATTGTTTTTTGATTCATAAGCACGTTCTTCGCGATCTATGAAGTTATCAATCCATTTATTGTAGCCAATGACATGCCTTATCTTATTGCTCTTTATGAGAGGAATAATTTTCTCTTGATAGAAGGGCTTGTTTTTCATGGACTGCAAACCGTAAGCAAAATTTCCACATTGCATTCTGAAGTGGTCAAAGCCTTCTATGTCGGTAATGTCTAGCGGTTCGTTCAAGAGATTTTCAATGCCTTGAACGATGTATGTTCTGTTATTTTCATCAAATTGCACATCCTCTATGGTTAGCTCAGACCACAAATAATATCTGTTGAATTTGCAATTAGTAGGTTTCGCGCCGAAAATTAAAACAACGCTAGCACCAAGCATATTTATGGCTATACGTTTTTTTGTGAATATCCAGTAGTTTACATTTTCAGTAGTTATCGAATCGTCATCTGATTCCCCTGGGTAATACCCCATCTTGTGATAACTGTGATATTGAATGAAATATTGCGATTTCTGAGAGTCTCTTTTTGGGAAAACAGGATTAACGCCCATGAGCTGGACGTTGTAGTCTGGCTTGAGTTCTTGAATATAGTGCCTCTCCATCTCCAATAAATCTGTTTCAGGGCAGGTTTTGAGAATTTCAAAATGAAAGTTTCCATGCACTCCAGATTGACTTACTTGGGTTCTCAAATCGTATTTCGCAAAAGCCATCCGTATTACAGATTCATTTGAATACTCACTAAGCGAAATTGTATGAGCTTTCCAGCGCGTAAAAATATCGCGAGATTGCCCGATATAAAATTTTCCGTTAGATAAATTGGTGATTTTATAAATGCCTGTTTTTCTCATGCTACATTCCAAGATGCCCAAGGTCCGGTGGAATGATGGGTTGGGCATCGGCTTTCCCTAGAATGAGGTTGGCGATGTAATGCACATTGAATAGCGCCTTTACCTTTGCCTGAAGCTGTGTGATAACAAGTGCCCTGGTGTTCTCGATGGTAAGAGCCTTTTCGATCTTCTTCCACGTTGAGGCCTTCTCTTCGTCGGTGTGGTACTGCTCCCCGTTCAGCCAGAGTTTCAACGTTGCGTCATTCAGCAGCGGTTGATCGTTCAAACTTATTTGCATGAAGAGCATAAGTTCGCCATCTTCAAAAATGGTGCGTTGTAGTTTGAGATAGCCTCGGAATCTTTTGTTGTCGAATTTCTTTCCAAGCATGCCAGTTATGCACTCAAAAGAAGTGGCCTCTTTCGAGAGTATCAGCGGTCGAAGAACGTGAAGAAGTTCATGAAGTTCACCGTTCTCATATGACGGGTATGTCCACTTCATTCCTTCGCCCTGCTTCCAATCCAAGTTTGTAATACCCGGCATGCCTCGCTGAAGAAGTCTTGTTTCGCGCAAGCGATGAACAAATTCAACATAGCGACGAAGAAGATCAATTTCCGACTCGTCAAAAGTGGCCGAAACCGTCTCGACAGGATCTTCGGCTGTAGCTTGCACACCAATGTGAACCTCTAGCATGACGATGCCCAACTACAATTAGACTTCCGAAATGACGCAATATATTGCGTAAAAAATAATATCCATCATTGCTAAGATAATGATTTATATATAATATATGGAAATATGTCGATTTAGATCGCATCATATTTAGCTTAATTACAGAAAGTACTCACCATTAACTACCCCGGCTTCCCATCCACCCTTTGCCGCCAATAAATCGGCGCATACTTAACCGCCCAAAGTATAAAACAGCCCAGCCAAGCAAGTCCTGCAGCCACATACAAAATCGGTGCGATCATCGGCACGATATCCGCCAATATTCTCAGTACTGCGGCCGCCTGAAAACTTAAGAACAGAATCCAGGTAATGTGATCCAATTCCAGTGGACGTCCCGAATGCCCGAGCGTGACGCGTGACGCCATCGCCAATATCATACTGGCAAAATAACCAATCGCCAGTGCGTGCAAGGGTGCTAGGGCGAGCAGTAGGCTGCCGGACAGCATAACAACCAAGCTTTGCACCGCGTACAGCGTCATGGCTACACCCAGCCAAGCAAATGAAACATGCAATACCGCCAGCAAACTCACGCGGAAGCTGCGCAAGAATCCCCAGCGGTACGATAGATAGAACGCACAGCCCGCCAGCGGAAAATCAACAATCCACAGATAGGCTGGCATTTCCAGCGATTGCAGGCAGCCATGCGCACCAATACAAGCCAGCATTAACCAGAGCATCCAGTAGGGTCTGATCAATACATAGTTGTCCAATACCCGGCTGGAGAAAAAGGGAATCATGCGATGCGAAACGGTCAGCACGATCGGCAACAGAAAAAACCAGATACCCGCATGACGAGAAAAATTCAGTGCTGCCGGATTCTCCGTCATCAACCATAGCCCGTAAGCCGCAACCCCTAGCCAGCCCATGAAAAGCGCCATGCTGGTAACCATCGCATGGCGTTTATCCTGACCCGTTGCACTAATCAGTATGCGGAATAACACAACAACAGCGACACTCCAACCCGCTAGCATCATCGCCACGCCCACAGTGACGATGGTCTTGTCGATGCACAAACCGGCATAAAATAGGGTAACGCCGATAGCCATCAATAAACAGGTCGTCATGTATTCGCGGGATTTTACTTTGTCTCCATTCATCCAATTGGGATAAGTGGTAAATAAAAAGCCAAAAATAAAAAACGGGAAAAAACCATAGATCATCAGGAAAGCATGCGCCCAGGTCGGGGCAATGCTCCAAGTCGTCGCTGAACCCGCAATGGCGTAGCGCCCAACCAAATCAAACACCCACCAAAATAGTGTCAACACACCTTGCAGCGCGCCCACCAAAAATAAGCTCCGATGCGGTGCAGCCGAAATATGATCCCAGACAATCAATTGTTTGTTCATTCCGATTCCTTATGAGGCCATCCATTTATTCATTAATCCAATTATTCCTTTAACAAGCTAAGACTATTGGAAAACTATCTGCGTTACTACTGCGATGTTAAAACAGGCTCAAAATGCTCATTTATTAGGCATAGCCGCCGCCTTTTCGCCTTATTTTTTTGTCTTGCATCGACTACTTCGAATACATTTCTAAACAACTTGTTAATTATCCAACATAGTTTCTCTTAACCCTGGTTATTTGTTATGATGCACGTCCTGCTTTGCATATAACTTGCTTCATGCTCAACATTGATCTGCATTGCCATTCCACGATTTCTGATGGCCTGTTAACCCCCACTCAACTGGTAGAACGTGCCGCCATGCGGGGTGTTGAAACACTGGCCCTAACCGATCACGATGATATCGCCGGGCTTGCGGAAGCTCGCCAAGTAGCCGTGGCAAAAAATATCACATTTATTAATGGCGTGGAAATATCCGTCAGTTGGCGTGGTCGCACATTACATATTGTGGGGCTGGGGATTGATCCCGAGTATACGCTACTGGTCGAAGGCTTAGCCGTTATCCGTGCAGGTCGTTCACAACGCGCTGAAAATATTGCTGCAGAACTCGCAAAAATTGGCATTCATGGCAGCCTGGAAGGCGCTTATGCCCATGTGGGCGAACGGCGCTTGATCGGGCGCACGCACTTTGCTCGTTTCCTGGTTGAGCAAGGTCATGCCAAGGACGTAAAATCGGTATTTAAAAAATATTTAGTGAAAGGCAAACCAGGTTATGCTGCGCACGAATGGACAACGCTCAGTGATGCGGTCAGGTGGATTTGCGGAAGCGGCGGTCGAGCCGTCATTGCGCATCCGGGACGCTATGATTTAGGTAAAAATGTGCTCAAAGATCTGCTCCATGAATTTTGCACGTTGGGTGGATCCGCCATTGAAGTCATCACGGCGAGCCACACACCCGAGCAAGCGAAACAGTTTGCGCAACATGCGCAAACTATGGATTTATTGGCTTCTTGTGGGTCGGATTTTCATGGCCCCGGCGAAAGTTATTACGATTTAGGGCAGCTACCCGAATTGCCATCAGGGTGTACGCCCGTTTGGCATGACTGGAAAAACAATGCATAGCCCAAAGATTTCTTGTTAATTGATATGCGCATTTAATACTCACTTAATCCCAATACTGTCCTTACCGTGGCTCAATTTTTCTCAATTCACACCAACACACCGCATTTACGTCTGATCAAACAGGCCGTTGCGATCGTCCGCAGCGGCGGAATCATTGTTTACCCTACGGATTCTTGTTATGCGCTGGGTTGCCATCTCGGCGATAAAGACGCGATGGCACGCATCCGAACCATTCGGCAAGTGGATGATCATCATCATTTCACGCTGGTGTGCCGAAATCTGGCGGAAATTTCTACTTATGCCAAAGTGGATAACAGCCAATATCGATTACTTAAAGCCACCACACCGGGTAGTTACACCTTTATTTTACAGGCCACCCGGGAAGTACCACGGCGCATGCAACATCCTAAGCGCAGCACCATCGGCTTGCGCATTCCTGATCACCCTGTTGTGCTGGCACTGTTGGAAGAACTCGATGAACCCTTGCTCAGTTCCACATTGATATTGCCAGGAGATGAATTTCCACTAAATGATGCGGAGGAAATTCGTGAACGCCTGGAACATCAAGTTGAATTAGTGATGAATGCCGGTTCGTGTGGGATAGACATGACCACCGTGATCGATTTAACCACCGATGTCCCCGAATTAATTCGGTCAGGCAAAGGCAGCCTCGAACCTTTTGGAATCAGTCATGGATAGTATTATTCAGGGTATCGCCATTTATGCCTTACCGGTTATTTTTGCCATCACGATGCACGAAGCGGCACATGGATACATCGCCAAGCATTTCGGTGACTTCACTGCCTTTAATGAAGGGCGCATCAGCCTGAATCCCATCCGGCACATTGACCTCGTCGGTACTATTCTGGTGCCCCTGACATTATTTGTTCTCAGCAAACTAACTGTCGGTGCAGGATTTTTATTTGGCTGGGCTAAACCAGTGCCGGTCAATTTCTCCAATCTGCGCCAACCTAAACGCGATATGCTTTGGGTAGCGGCAGCCGGTCCCGGCGCCAATTTGCTGATGGCATTTTTTTGGGCTCTGGTGATTAAACTGGGCATTGCGATGCCGGAGAGCAGCTTTGCAAAACCCATGGTTCTGATGGGAATCGCAGGAATCGAAATCAATGTCATCCTGATGGTGCTCAACCTGCTTCCATTACCGCCTCTAGATGGGGGGCGGATGGCGGTCAGTTTATTGCCGCACCGATTGGCTTATCAGTTTTCCAGAATCGAACCTTACGGATTTATGATATTACTGGGATTACTCTTTAGCGGCGTGCTGGGTGCTGTGATTGGACCGGCAATTCTTTGGATCAAACTATTTATTGTGTCAGTTTTTGGGTTATACATTTAACAACGTTTTAAATTTAGGATATCAACATGTTTGCTGATCGCGTTTTATCAGGTATGCGCCCCACCGGCAGCCTGCATTTAGGACATTATCATGGCGTATTAAAAAATTGGGTGAAATTGCAACAACAGTATGAATGCCTATTTTTTGTCGCGGATTGGCATGCATTAACCACCCATTACGATACGCCGGAAATTATCGAACAGAATGTTTGGGATATGGTGATCGACTGGTTGGCGGCGGGAGTGGATCCATCGCAAGCGATTTTATTTATTCAATCCAAAGTACCTGCCCACGCGGAACTGTATTTATTGCTGTCGATGATGACACCGCTCGGCTGGCTAGAACGCGTGCCCACTTATAAAGATCAACAAGAAAAACTATCCGAGAAAGACCTCAGCACCTATGGCTTTCTCGGTTATCCATTGCTGCAAAGCGCGGATATTCTGATTTATCGTGCCAACCGAGTTCCGGTGGGCGAAGATCAAGCACCGCACTTGGAATTTACGCGCGAAATATCGCGCCGCTTCAATCATATTTATGGCAAAGAAGTCGGTTTTGAAGAAAAAGCTGAATTGGCCATCAAGAAACTGGGTTCCAAAAAATCAAAATTGTATGTCGAGCTGCGCAATCTGTATCAAGAGCAGGGCGACGAAAATGCGTTGGAAGAAGCCCAATCGTTACTGAATGAGCAACAGAATCTGAGCCTCGGTGATCGGGAACGATTATTTGGTTATCTGGAAGGCGGCGGTAAAATGATCCTGACTGAACCGGAAACCCTACTCACTGAAACCGCTAAAATGCCAGGACTGGACGGTCAGAAGATGTCTAAATCCTATAACAACACCATCAGCCTGCGGGAAGATCCGGAAATTATTCGCAAGAAAATCCGTACCATGCCCACCGATCCGGCACGAGTGCGCCGCAGTGATCCGGGTGATCCTGCACGCTGTCCAGTATGGCAATTCCACTTGGTTTATTCCGATGAAGCCACGCGCGAATGGGCGCAGCGAGGCTGCCGGAACGCAGAAATTGGCTGCTTGGATTGCAAAGCACCCGTCATTGATGCGATCCTGGCTGAGCAAGCGCCGATGGTTGAGCGCATTATGAAGTATGAAGAAGACCCCACGCTGGTACGCAATATCATTGCAGACGGCTGTGAGAAAGCCAATAAATTGGCGGAAGAAACCATGCGCGATATCCGCGAAGCCATGGGACTCAGTTATTCCTAATACGATCTCGCACCCGGGCGATGATGCCCCAAAACCGACTTACGACCAGTCGCGGTGAATTCAGTGATCGATTCTGTTGATACGCACCCGATAGCAAAAATCTGCGGCGAACCTTTAATGGAGATCCCACAGGATTTATATATCCCGCCCGATGCGCTCGAAGTTTTTCTGGACACCTTTCAAGGTCCGTTAGATTTGCTGCTGTATCTGATTCGCAAACATAATCTAGATATTCTGGACATTCCGATGGCCGAACTCACCAAGCAATATATGGCCTATGTTACCATGATGCGTGTTGATCAATTGGAATTGGCCGCTGAATACTTGCTCATGACAGCGCTGCTGATCGAAATCAAGTCGCGCATGCTGTTGCCCAGCCCAAAAACAGAAACGCAAGCAGAACACGATCCGCGTGCTGAATTGGTGCGGCGTTTGCTCGAATACGAACAAATGAAAAAAGCTGCCTCGCGCCTCAATGAGCTGCCACAGGCGGAGCGCGACTTTACCATCATCCAGGTATGGATCGAACAAACCGCCGTCGAGCAATTGCCCAATATCAATCTGGACGACTTGCGTCACGCTTGGGTGACCATTCTGACCCGCGCAAAAGTCAATCGTCACCATCAGGTCAAGCGCGAAATTCTCTCCGTGCGCGCATACATGAGCCAAGTTCTGCGTGATTTGCGCGCGCAGGAACAAGCCGAGTTCTATGATTTATTCAGTCCTACGGCAACAGTTGCTGAAGTGGTTGTCACCTTTCTTGCCATTCTGGAATTGGCCAAGGAATTGCTGATAGAAATTTCTCAGTCACAAGATTTTGGAATAATTTATGTCCGCTCCCTTAACACCGTCTGATCAGCCGGATGCATTGGATTCGCTGAGTCCAGAGAAAATAAAGCAAATTCTGGAAGCTGCCTTACTGAGCACACAGGAGCCTTTGCCCATTGCTGAATTGAGAAAATTATTCAATCAGGCATTGAGTACTCCGTTGCTATCCAAGCTATTGGAAGAGCTGCGCACGCAATGGAATCATCGCGGTGTTGAATTAGTAAGCGTAGCCAGCGGATGGCGTTTTCAGACCAAAGCGGAGATACAACCGTATCTGGATCGGCTAACCCCACAAAAAAGCCCGCGTTATTCACGCGCAGTGCTGGAAACTCTCGCCATCATTGCCTATCGCCAACCCGTCACACGCGGCGATATTGAGGAAATCCGCGGTGTCAGCGTTTCCAGCTCGGTGCTCAAAACACTCACTGCACGCGGTTGGATCGATGCAGTCGGGCACCGCAATGTACCTGGCAAACCGGCTTTATTCGCTACTACTCAGCATTTTTTGGATGATTTGAATCTGCATTCTTTGCAGGAACTTCCGCCTCTGGAAGAAATGAGATCCTTGATTGAATCCAATGACAAGAATCAAGATTTGCCTTTTGAAGAACCGGATACACCCGATCGCTGAGTTCAGGCTCAGCGGTGGATTTTCCTAGGAGGATTTGGCAGCGCGCTGGATTTCAATCAATTCAGGCGTCAGATGGGGCGCAATCACCTGTAGCAATTGCCCGAATACTTTAGGATTTCCGGCAATAATTTGCCCGCTCTCCAATTGTGTTTCATTACCTTCCAGATCACCCACCAGTCCACCGGCTTCGGTAATCAACAAACAACCTGCCGCCATATCCCACGGCGCCAACCCCATTTCCCAAAAACCGTCATAGCGCCCGGCAGCGACATAAGCCAAGTCCAACGCAGCAGAACCCGGCCGGCGAATCCCCGCTATGCGTGGAACAATGTCCTTGAGCATGGCAAAATAAGCATCGATATGCGTCAAATCACGAAACGGAAGTCCTGTGCCAATCAGGCAATCCTCAAACCGAGTGCGTTTACTGACACGAATACGGTGATCGTTCAGATAAGCGCCCCCCCCACGACTGGCGGTAAACAACTCATTATTGGTCGGATCATAAACCACCGCATGGCTCAGTACGCCTTTATGCTTCACCGCAATGGATACGGAATACTTGGGAAAACCATGCAAAAAGTTGGTTGTACCATCCAACGGATCAATAATCCATTGAAACTCGGATTTTTTATGATCACCCTGGCGACCGCTTTCTTCCGCCAAAATCGCGTGATCGGGATAAGCCGTTAACAAAATCTTAATAATGGCGTCTTCAGCCGCGCCATCGACTTCGCTCACGTAGTCACTGTGCGATTTCTTCGACACATTGAGCAAATCCAGATTCTGCGATGCCTTATTAATAATACTGCCAGCACGGCGCGCGGCTTTCACCGCGATGGTTAGCATTGGATGCATGTTTTTACTTCAGAATTTAACAGAAGCGCGATTTTAATATGAATCCACCTGGCTCGCTTGGTTTTATCGTTTGAGGTGTAAGAAATTTCCTCGGTTGTAAGACATCGTAGCCTTATCACTCATATATTCTGTCACGTCTGTAGTAGCAAACCAAAAATACAAAAATAGTGCTTACTCATTTACACTACGTACTGAATAGTTCATCCACCAGAGTGATTCGGATTTGCCAGCATGTGGCTAAATTATATCATTTCATGCAATGCCGCGTCCTTCGGACACTTTCATGCAGAATTTGTCTCATAATTCCTCCATCCGTCGCTGTTCGTATATTACACAAACTTGAGAAACTCAGCATTTAATGACTACTCCCTCCTACCGGTGTAAAATTAGGCTCATTCGGCAACACTTTACACATAGGGGGTTCTGGGTCTACGGGGGGAGGAGAGCAAGGTGCATCAATATAAACCCAACGCCCAAGGTCTGGGCTAGCATTGCAATCGCATTCTCTTGATAATGCCGCATATATGACAGTTTTTAAGGGACTAGTATAAGGGCTTGAGCTAAGCATACAAATAGTGAAGCATGCAGAGCTACCGACAAATTTGCCGATAGTCGGCGGAATCCAAGCCGAAATTTGACACATTCTCGAGCCAGGAAGTTGAGCTTGTTGGAGTCCCTTGGGATCGAATTTATTGATCGGATCACTAGCTACGTAGCCAAAGAGATTTGTATCGCCACCACTGAACATAATTGGATCCTTAGCAATCCACCGCCCCGTCTCCGTATCATAATCTCTGGCACCAAACCGCACAAGCTTGGTATCGCGATCGTAAATTCCGCCAGCATATCCAAACGGTTGGAATCCGGGAGAGGTATCAGAAGTGACTCGCCCAAACTCATCAAAGTCCATGCGCTGCGCGATAGTTCCATTGGTAGTATTGATCACCAAACGGGGGCTGCCGAGATGGTCAGTGATTATCCGATAGGTAATACCACCCTTGATCATGTACTCAGGAACGTTTATTTTAGCCCCGTAAACAAAACGACTGACGATATTATTGACCCCATCAAGCTCGGCAATGGGTTGAAGCTGACTTTGATACAAAAATCCCTGCTTCAATACTCCATCGACCTTCTTACCGATACGGCGGTTCTGCCCATCGATGAGATAATCGATATGGTTACCATTTGGCAAGATGACCTGTTTGAGATTGCCAAGTACATCATATTGATAATTCGTAGTAGCGACGCCTTTAGTTTGGGTATTCAGTTCACCGTTAGCCGTATAGGTATAAATTGAACCGTTATAGCTCAATAGGCGGTCTTGATCATCATAGGTCGCCACATTGCTCGCCATCGGTCCCGTGAGTCGATTACCGTTTGAATCATAAGTATAACTTGCGCTTACAGCGCCATCTCGACTAACTTGTGTTAACCGCCCTGCAAGGTCGTAGCTATAGTCGTAAGTATGAGATATATCACTAATCGTTTCTATCTTCTGGGTGATGCGTCCGAGCTTATCGCGCGTGAATTGAGTTGAAAGCACAGGAGCTGTACTGACTTTAGCCGTATAATTCAACGACTCTCCAAATCCATCATAGCTCAACGTGTCGGTCACCACTCCGAGTACCGTCCCGATGATTGATCCACTTTGGGCATTGCGGGTCAGTGCCAGCATTCCCGCCTGAGTGAGGAGATTATCCGCATCATAGGAAAAATTAATTGGATTTACGCCATTGACTCTAAGGCTAGATAGTTGAAAATTATTGTTGTAGGAAAAGCCAATGTTGCCTTCTACCGCGCCGCTGGAGGTTACATTGGTAAGGAATGGCCCGTCATAGGCATAATCGAGTATTCCTCCATCGTCTATAGAGATGCGATTGAGATTGCTCGTAATTGCATCGTAGGCATAATGAGTGGCGCCTGTGGGGGTAGTTTGTACGCTCAGACGTCGCGCTGCGTCGTATCCAAAGTCAATCAGTTGCCCAGCGGGCTGAGTGATACTGCTGATTTTTTTGTCGAGATCGTAAGTATAAAGGGTGTTACCGCTAATCGTTAGCAGCGGTGGGCGGTATTCCTCCAACTGATCCACCGCTGTGTAGGTAAAGGCATGGGCAGGTCGTCCCGGAGGGGTCAGTGAGGTCATATTACCTTTTTTGTCATAGCTATAACGAATTATTCTCCCATCCGGTAAGGTTTGACGCGTCACACGTCCGGCTAGATCATAAGTAAAGCGAATACTGCGCGCCATTGGATCGGTAAGTTTAGACATGTAACCTTGGCTATTGTAGGTCACGGTGTAGGCACGGTCGCCCTGTATCAGCGAGGCCAAACGTCCGCGTCCATCATAAGCAAGCTGGACAGGAGTAATCCCCGCTACGTCGGCCTGAATCATTCGACCCTTGGCATTGATCACTGTGTTGAGCTTTCGCCCCACCGGTGTAGTGTCGGTGAAAGTATGGCTTGCAGCATCGTAGACACGCGTGTAGGTGCGATTATTGACCTTGACCGTATCGGTCTGGGTAATCAGACTCAAAGGATTGGCAGAATCGGTCAGACTAACCGTGCGCCCCATCGTGGTCGTCCGAATCAATCCTCCCGGAGTGGTAAATATCTGATTTTTTTCTATAGGCACTGCCAATCCGAAGCGCGGATCGGGTCCCTTATCCAGTTTCATCACTGCACCATCCGCATAAGTCTTCTGGTGAAGTCCGTAGAGGCCGATCAGCGCTTCCGTGCGTACACCGCTTAGATCAATACGCCGAACCGTTTCGCTTCCGGACAGCTCTTCGACCTCATAGGTCGTCGCCAACCCTGAAGACGTCGTAAGAGTTACATTGTAGTGACCGTCGGCGATGTCACTCCGCATCAAGTTCGTCACACCCCCAATCGGGTTCTTGTCACGCACGAGTCGGCCAAGCGTATCGTATGTGTAGCGGTTTACGTTGCCGCGCGGATCGGTCAGTGTGGCCAGGAGGCCTCTGACAGTACCCGTTTTTTTGTAAACAAGCTTTACGGCTTCCCCGGCTGGATTGGTGACACGGGAAAGATAACCGTCGATATCCACCGCCAGCGCCGTGAGCTGACCGAAGGGAGCAACAATCCCCGACGGATTGCCGCTGCCATCATGCCCGACGGTAGTCACATTGTTGTCACCATCGGTAATCGTCACGAGGCGACCGGCACCATCGTAGGTAAACTGAAAGCGTACGGAGCCAGTCAGAGCGTCAAGTGTGCGCAGATGCCGTCCAGTGCTATTAAAAATGTAGAGTTCGCTGCCATCCTCGGCTACAACAAAGATATCGAGGATAGAAGAGCCGGGCAGAGACGATCCATTTCGAGCCGTGGTGACGCGTTGGTCGCCGTTTCCGAGAAAAATCGTCCGCCCCTCGCGGTTATAGCTATGCAGTACGTTCAAAGTCCATCCGCCGAGGCCAAGTTCACGGCGGATGGAAACCAGGTCGCTTTGGTAGTATAGGCTCAGCAGTGTACCCGTTACGCTGATGAATTCCCCCAGCGTCTGGCTTTCAGATCCGATGATGCACCCAGGTACCTTGCAAGAACCATCTTTTGGCGGTTTCGGAGGCATGCACGCACATGTCGCTTTGTCGAGAATGTTGGGTGGCGTGCATGTAACCGCCGGACATTGACTGACACACATCCCACGCACCGAATCACAATAAGAAGTAGTCCCTGAGCAACATCCTTTTACTTTACCATCTCCGCCATAGCAAGCAGTACTATCAGCAGGGCAGCAGCCACGAAAAGTTCCGTCGGGATCAAACGTACAAGTTTGACCATCATTACAGGAAGGTCCAGGCATACAACTAACTAAAGCCTGAACATTCCCAACAGAGTTTAAAAGAAAAAAGACGACAATGAAAATCACCCTGGGGAGGAGGAAAATCGAGATGCAAGATGTTGCAAAATCACGAATTATAGCCGTCATCATCAGCACCTCGTTCAGTATATGAAAAATACCTCTCTCTCTAACTGACTATACGGAAAAATAAATTGGCCGTCAAACACACCTACAAACAATTAAAGATTCTTACACGGTAAAGAACAAAGATTTGGTTTTATGTTTTATGTATGTAAGAAATCACAGGGTTGTTTACAGAAAGTTTGATTGAAATAGATGGAAAGTATTTCATAGGGGTAGCATTATTCAAACTCTTATGCGGCTTCAAGGTATTGTGGAAGTTAATGAAATGAATAAATTGAAGGTGACGATCGGTGTCGTCTTTAAAGCAAATCTGGCTGTGCCACATATCCATTAGAGTGCGAATGACTCTTTTGGTTTTACCGTTGGTTCACGGACGATTGATGCGGGAAAACTTCTGACCGATACTGTATTGCGCGCAAGCTTTGACAAAAGTGTGATCGGTTGTCC
>JAMXAE010000046.1 GCA_024281695.1 Nitrosomonas sp.
ATCAGGAAGAAGGGTTAAAAAGCCTACAAAATGCCCGTAGTTTGTTCGATCAAGCAGGTATTACTTACCAGTATCATATTACTATCGGCGACCCTGCTGAAATGATCGTTCGCTTTGCTACTGAAAAGGGCTACGATCAGATCGTCATGGGCGCACGTGGGAAGGGGAACATACAAGGCTTGTTATTGGGGTCGGTGACTAACAAGGTCATGCAATTATCGAGCATCCCCGTTTTATTGGTTAAGTAAACTATTTTGAGAGGCCAATAGCTTGAAGCTCAGGATATTGGGTTGTAGCGGAGGGATCGGAGGAGGAGCGCAGACTACTGCGATGTTGCTGGACGATGATATTTTAATCGACGCAGGAACGGGTGTGGGCAACCTAAGCATGGATGAAATGGTTAAAATTGATCATATTTTTGTCACTCATGCGCATTTGGATCATATCGCTTTTATTCCTTTTTTGGTTGATACCGTTGGTTGTATACGTTGTAAACCTATAACAATCCATGCGCTACAGGAAACGCTGAATATATTGCAGGAACATTTGTTTAATTGGCACCTTTGGCCAGATTTTACCAAAATTCCCGATAGCAGATCGCCTTATATGCGTTACGAAATGTTGTCACTCGGTAATAGGATTAATCTGAATGGACGAGAAATAACACCGTTGCCTGCGAATCACGTAATTTCAGCAGTTGGCTATCAGTTGGATTCAGGTCATGCCAGCCTTGTATTTACTGGGGATACGACGATTAATCATGCATTGTGGCCAATTGTGAATAAGATTGAAAATTTAAAGTATTTGGTCATTGAATCAGCATTCTGCAATCAGAAAAGAGATATTGCAATTCGATCGAAGCATCTTTGTCCCAGCTTATTAGCAGAAGAATTAACAAAGCTTGAACGGGTTGCTGAAATATTTATTACTCACCTAAAGCCGGGCGAAGCTGAAGTAACCATGCGTGAAATACAGCAAGGTTTAGCGCGATTTAATCCACGCCAGCTTGAGAACAATCAATTATTCGAGTTTTAGAGTTTTGGAGGACTGATGCCATGAATACAGCCGCTATACAACCTATCAGGAAAAATGTTTCGGATATCAGTAACGAGCTGAATTTCTCCAATAATTTACAGGTAGTTGCCAATAAGATACATGCTGCCAGTGATATTGACGAGATTATGCTGGAAGTTAGTAAAGATATTTGTGCTTTGTTCAATGCGGACCGATTGAATATCTACACGTTGAGTGAGGATAAATCATTCCTGACTTCCAGAGTAAAAACAGGATTTGATTCTTTCCAAGATTTGAAAATGCCGGTGACTGAACATAATCTCGAAGGCTATGTAAGTTTGACGAAGAAGGTTGTCAATATCGAGGATGTTTACAATAAAAGCGAATTAAAAAAAACTAATGCAGCGCTTACGTTTTCTTATGAAGTCGATAAAAGGACTGGTTATCGAACCAAACAGGTATTAATGGCCCCCATTTTGAATGCGGAAAATCAAGCGTTAATGGGTGTGGTACAAGTCATTAATAATAAGAATGGTCAACCATTTCCAGCCATAGCCATTGAAGGTGTGACTGAAATCTGTCGGATACTTGCGATTGCAATCAAACAACGCCAGAAACCCACACAGATATTGAAGTCAAAATATGATCACCTGATTTTTGAAGCAGTGGTTTCTGCCGCCGAATTTGAATTGGCTACACGTTCCGCACGAAAAAAAGAATGCGATCTGGAAGATGTGTTGATAGATGAGCTTCGGATTAGTTTGCCGCAGATAGGTAAATCGCTCTCGTTATTTTTTGACGTTCGGTATGAGCCTTTTAAACCGGATCGAATCAGACCGATGGACTTGCTTAAAAATTTGAAGAAAGACTATGTTGAAACTAACTTCTGGTTGCCAATTGATGAAACTAAAGATGGATTAGTAGTTTTAACATTGGATCCTGAAAGAATCAAATCTCAGCGGATCGCTAATAATATTTTTCCTAAACAAAAGATTGTTTATGCGGTGACTACTAAACGTGAGTTTAGTGCTACGGTTGAGCAGTTTTATGGCGGCAGTCAGGAAGAGATTGGCGCAGGCGATATTAATGAAATGCTCGGTAATCTCGGTGGAGAATATGCTGAGGAGGCATTTAGCGAAATAGAGGAATCTTCAGCAGCCTCTGATAATGAATTGGTCAAGCTCGTCAATAAAATTATTATTGATGCCTATAAGATGGGGGTATCCGATATTCATGTGGAGCCTTATTCAGGAAAAGAAAAAACCCAAATACGTTTTCGCAAAGATGGTTCATTAATGCCTTATATCGAAATCCCAGCGAGTTATCGTAATCCATTGGTGACGCGGATTAAGATTATGTGCGATATGGATATCTCTGAGAAGCGCAGGCCACAAGATGGCAAGATTAAATTCAGAAAATTTTCTCCCCTGGATATTGAGTTGCGGGTTGCAACCATTCCATCAGCGGGCGGCGTGGAAGATGTCGTTATGCGTATTTTGTCTGCGGGTGAACCGATTCCATTGGATAACATGGGTTTTACCGCGCACAACCTGGGTGAATTGAAAAAAGTTATCAGTAAACCGTATGGATTATTTTTCGTATGCGGCCCGACAGGTTCAGGTAAAACAACCACGTTGCACTCTGTCTTGAAATATCTTAATCGCGCAGAAACCAAAATCTGGACTGCGGAAGATCCTGTTGAGATCACGCAAAAGGGGTTGCGTCAGGTACAGATTAATGTCAAAGCAGGTTTGACTTTTCCGGTCATCATGAGGTCTTTCTTACGGGCTGATCCGGATATTATCATGGTCGGCGAGATGCGCGATAAGGAAACCACCAGTATTGGTATCGAAGCCTCATTAACGGGACATCTGGTTTTTGCCACCTTGCATACCAACAGTGCACCGGAATCGGTTATTCGTTTGCTGGATATGGGGATGGACCCATTTAACTTTGCCGATGCTTTGCTGGGAATTTTGGCGCAACGGCTGGCTAAACGCCTGTGTAAATGTAAGGAATCATATGTGGCCAGCGAGCATGAAATCAATTTGTTATTAAATGAATACTGTGAAGAGTTGAATAACATCGAGCGTTTTAAATTGGATCCGGAAACAGCGCGTCAAGCAATTCATGATGACTGGATCAAACAATATGGCAATGACAAAGGTGAAATGACGTTGTGTAAACCAGTCGGTTGTGATGACTGTACAGGTACCGGTTTTTCCGGCCGTGTGGGATTACATGAGCTGATGATTGCCAGCGATCAACTCAAGAAAAACATTCAGGAGCATGCGCGTGTGGCGGAAATGCTGGTGACAGCATTAAGCGATGGGATGCGGACGTTAAAACAGGATGGAATAGAGAAAGTACTGCAGGGAATTACGGATATTCATCAGGTGCGGGTGGTGTGTATTAAATGAATTCAGCTTTTATTGAATTTTGTAGGTTGTATGTTTGATGTCTCGGAAAATGTTGTTTGATGATATAGAGTATATGTTATAGGATACCCTTAAAATAAGGGTTCTACCATTTTCTGGAATACAGCAAAGAAGCAAATAAAAAAAGCCGCCTTGGATATCAAGGCGGCTTTTGTTGATTGAGAAACTAGATTAACAGAATCCTTTAGCTACACAACCACCAGTTTTAGCCCACTGTATTGGAGTATTTGCGGCAGCAGTTGCTGTAAGTATGTAAGTATCACCGGCTGCAAGTCCATTGGTACCATTGGGTATCATGGTGATAACTGCAGATGTAGCAGTGTTACCGCTAATGGTGCCAGATGCTACTTGACCAGATGAACCAATTGCTGCCGGTACGCCATTGGCACCGTGTGTGCAGTTGAGCAAAGAAGCTGTTTCCTGGAAACATAATTCCAGTGCAAGTTTAAGTGGTGCTACAGCTGATACAACTTCACTAAATCTGGCTTTTGTAGTATAGGTTTGATAAGCAGGGACTGCTACTGCAGCCAGAATACCAATAATGGCTACAACAATCATCAATTCAATCAATGTAAAACCTTTTTGTACTTGTTGCATGAGTGATTCTCCTTAAGGTTGAGTAGAACACACTGGTGTGTGTAGTTTTAAGCGCCAGCAGAATTCGTGGCAATGATGCTTACTGAGTAATTCTGCTAGAACTGGGATTGTAACGGCTGCATCGAATATAAATTGAGGGCAATTTACAGGTAAAAATACCCTATTTCTGAGTATTGCCGAATCGCTGTTAAATTTTAGACTACACCATCAGCTAATTTGTTCTTTTCTGCGTGAATTATAGTCGAAAAGCGGCTTCCCACAGTTGCAATACGGCCATGCGATCATTGCTGAGGTGATCTGCTGCAATGCGGGCAAATTTTTCCGATTTGTCTTTCGAAAGGGTTGTGCTTGTTAGTTCAGGTTCCCCGCCTAATCGCATGCGGTGTTGTAGGCGGCGGTATTCGCGATAAGCTGTGCGCACTTGGGTAGTGAGTTCAGAGGGTGCGAGTCCAAGTTCTCCTGCCAGTTTCAGAAGTGCGATATTGCCGATATTGCCGGTTAATTGTGGGAACTGGTTGGCATAGCCCAATACCAGATATTGCACAATGAATTCTACGTCAATAATGCCGCCACGATCATGTTTGATGTCAAATAATGGCGTTGGGTTGGGATGAACATCCAGCATTTTTTCGCGCATCTTCAGAATATCTTGCTTGAGTGCGATGAGATTGCGCGATTTGCACAGAATTTCTTTGCGAGTGTCTTCGAAGGTTTCTCCAACATGTTTGTCGCCTACAACAAAACGTGCCCGGGTTAAAGCCTGGTGTTCCCATACCCAAGCTTGTTCCCGCTGATATTGTGCGAAAGCTTCCATTGAACTGACTAATAACCCTGTGGCGCCATTCGGGCGCAAGCGTAAATCCGTTTCATACAGCAAACCTGCTGACGTGTGACGAGTAAGCCAAGCATTGATGCTTTGTCCTAGTTTGGTATAAATCTCTGCTGCATCAGGATGATTATCTTCATACAGAAAAATCATATCGAGGTCAGAAGCATAGCCCAATTCTTTTCCTCCCAATTTGCCGTAGCCAACAATGGCAAAGGAGGGCTCTGTCCGATGACGTTTTTTTAAACCTGACCAGGCCAGATTCAATACGGCATCCAGAATCAGATCGGCCAGTGCTGTCAAATGATCGCTCAGCGTTTCAAGTAATAGCGACCCTTCCAGATCGGTGACTAATAGCCGAAATACTTGTGCGTGCTGAAAATGCCGTAGAACATCCATTTGCCATTCAATAGCATCGTTCTTCGGATTGTTGGCATGATTCAGTTGGTAAATGAGCTCATTCTTAAGTGCGCTCCAATCAGGCACAGGGTGTGGTGCGTCATGACGTAATAATTCATCTAATAGAATCGGGTGTCGACCCAAATAATCACTCGCCCATTGGCTAATACTGACGAGTTCTGCAACGCGCTGGAGTGTGTGAGGGTGTTCTAGTAAGAGTGCTAAATAGGAAGTCTGAGAGCTAATCTTTTCCAGTAATTGCAGCATGCGCTCCAATGTGATTTCGACCGGCGGAAGCTCGGCGACAGCTTCTATCATCATAGGTACCAGTGTATTGATTTGCTGCTGACTGGATTCGGGGAGTTGATGATAGAAAGTGTCGTGATAAAATAATCGTAATCGTTCTGAAATTTTTGCAGGCTCGGCGAAGCCCATGGTGCTGAGTTGTGTCGTGGCGGCTTCGGTATGAGAAATGTCTTGTGTTTCGGCTTGCCACAGATAGGCCAGCATGTCATGAGTAGGTGATTTTCTGGGTGCGGCAAAAATAAGCTCAAAATGACGTGTCACGTTTTTACGGTGAATATCCAACTGCCGCATAAAACTAATGTAATCTGGAAATTCCATCGCTGTTGCAATGAGACACTGATCTGCGGGATTTAATGGAAGTGTCTGTGTCTGCTGATCATCTAGATATTGAAGACGATGTTCCAGTTTGCGTAGAAAGTAATAAGCATCGGTGAGTTCCGAAACAGCTTGCTCAGGGAGTTGCTGTTTTTTCTGTAAGCGTTGTAAAACACTTAGGGTAGGTCGAATGCACAGATCGACATCACGCCCTCCTCGGATTAACTGAAAAACCTGAGTAATAAATTCTATTTCACGGATGCCACCGGGACCCAATTTGATATTGTCGTGCATTTCACGACGTTCGACTTCTTTGCGTAGCTGTGCATGTAAGCTGCGCATGGATTCGTAAGCACCGAAATCCAGGTACTTGCGGAACACAAAGGGCCTGACAATTTTCTCCATAAGCATGGATTCCGCTTCGGTATCGGGATGACCAACAATAACTCGGCCTTTGATCCAGGCATAACGCTCCCATTCTCGTCCTTGCTTGATGAAGTATTCTTCAAGCATGGGAAAACTGATTGCCAATGGGCTATTTTCTCCGTGAGGACGTAATCGCATATCGACTCGAAATACATAACCATCCACCGTATAATCATTGAGACTGGCGATTAGCTTACGTCCCAAACGTGCAAAGAATTCATGATTTGAAATAGATTTGGCACCGTCGGTTTCGCCATCCTCTGGGTAGACGAAGATCAAGTCAACATCCGATGACACATTCAGCTCACCCCCACCTAGCTTGCCCATCGCTACAACCAGGAGATGCTGAATAGTGTTACTGTGCTCTCCTCTGGGCAATCCAAAACGATTGGTTTGAGTTAACCAATTTTCATGATACTTGAGTGCAAAATTGATAGTGACTTCAGCGAGTGCGGTCATACTGCACATGATTTCAGATAAATCAGCCTGCCCACTGATATCACGCACAGCTAATCGAAGCATGACTTGTTTACGTAAATCACGCAGTACGCTATGTAAATTCTCTTCCGTGAGGATATGCGAGGAGTGAACGTTCAGGAATGTTTGCATTTCATCTCTGTTAAAAGGAAACGTAAGCATTGGCAACAGCGCTATTTTTCGTTCAGGCTCGCTATCTAATATGCGCTGCGCATAGCGACTAAAAGGTAGAGCAGTGGTTAGAATCCCATCAGGAGAATGATCAGCGATGCGCATAATTGAGTGTTGAGCAAATAAGCACTATAGAATAACAAAGACAGTGCTTGTTAGCATAAGATTAATTGTAAATCAAAATAGAACGTTATCAGAGTAGATGCTAGAATCCGGTTTGGTATTCAGTGAACCTTTCATGCTTGATCGTATATTTAGCAGGAAAAGTATCTGATAGTATTATTTAATATCAATTAAAGCACCATTTTTATGGATATTTTAAAGTCGAAGTAGTAGAAGAATGTTAAACGATACCATTAAACATAATAAGCCAATGATTGAAAATGAAAAACGCGAAGATTTTCGTGTTGCTGCCATTCAAATGGCGTCGGGTCCAAGTGTATCTGCGAATCTGGAAGAAGCCGGACGCTTGATTGAAGATGCGGTTTCACAAAAGGCTAAACTTGTCGTGCTACCCGAGTATTTCTGTATCATGGGGATGAAGGATACGGATAAATTGGCCGTTCGGGAAGAACCTGGTGATGGACAAATACAAAGATTCCTCAGTGATATGGCGAAACGTTTGGGAATATGGTTGGTGGGTGGATCGGTGCCCTTGGCTTCACCCGAATCTAACAAAGTTTATAATAGCTGCTTGGTCTATGCGGATACCGGAGAGCAAGTTGCTCGCTACGATAAGATTCACTTGTTTGGCTTGCAATTGGGTCATGAACGCTATGCCGAGGAAAAAACCATCAAAGCAGGAAATAAAGTTGTGACTGTGGATTCTCCATTTGGTCGCATTGGCCTATCAATATGTTACGATCTGCGCTTTCCGGAGTTGTTTCGTATGATGAATAAGGTGGATATTATTCTGGCACCTGCCGCGTTCACTGCAATTACCGGTAAAGCCCACTGGGAGGTATTGGTGCGCGCGCGCGCGGTTGAGAACATGGCCTATGTGATAGCACCAGGGCAGGGCGGGTATCATGTGAATGGGCGTGAAACGAATGGGGACAGTATGATTGTTGATCCCTGGGGTGTTGTGATGGAACGGCTACCCCGCGGTTCTGGGGCTGTAGTAGCTAGGCTAGATCCAGAATATCAAGCCAGTTTACGGACAAATTTACCTGCATTAGATCATCGTATTTTGCAATATTGTTAAGCTCGGTATAGATCATTATTTAGAAATTTTTCAGGTGGCTGTTGCTCATACGTAGGCATGAGTGAGACTAGTTTTTTGATTAAGTAGTAAAAAATAAAATCGGATATTATGACGACTGAATGTAATACAGAAATAAAAGATTTCTATGCCATTGCAGATCGCTGCTTATTGTCGCGTTACGATATTGATGCAGTTAGATTGCAACAAGTATTTAATCAAATACTAACGCATGAAATTGATTACGCCGATCTCTATTTTCAGTATAGTCGCTCTGAAGGTTGGATGTTGGAGGAAGGGATTGTTAAATCCGGTAGTTTCAACATCGAACAAGGCGTCGGTGTTCGCGCTATCAGTGGGGAAAAGACAGGATTCGCTTATTCAGATGATATCAGTATGCCGGCACTTATGTCGGCAGCTCATGCGACACGTGCAATTGCCAATCAAGGCGGCATGCAATCGGTACAAGTCGCTGAACGTACTGAATTAAGTAAAAATACACAGCTTTATTTGCCGGAAGATCCTATTGCTAGCCTTAGGGATGCAGATAAAGTAGCCTTATTAGAGAAACTTGAGCGCTATACCCGACAGCTTGATCAACGCATTACTCAAGTAGTAGCATCATTGGCGGGTGAGTATGAGGTTGTACTGGTCACACGTAGTGATGGATTGATGGCAGCTGATGTAAGGCCATTGGTAAGATTGTCTGTGCAGGTGATTGCTGAGGAGAAGGGACGGCGTGAACAAGGTGTTGCCGGTGGCGGCGGGCGCTTTAGTTATGCTTATTTCACTGATGAGGTTTTGCACGACTATGCGAAAAAGGCAGTGCATCAAGCGATTGTCAATTTAGATGCACGTCCTGCACCAGCTGGCACGATGACAGTCGTTCTAGGAAGCGGGTGGCCTGGCATATTGCTGCATGAAGCAATTGGTCACGGTTTGGAAGGGGACTTCAATCGAAAAGGCAGTTCAGCTTTCTCAGGACGTGTTGGTGAACGCGTCGCCGCTCATGGCGTAACCGTGGTTGATGATGGAACAATTCCGCAGAGACGAGGATCGCTAAATATTGATGACGAAGGTAATCCGACTCAATGTACTGTATTGATAGAAGATGGCATATTGAGAGGTTATTTACAGGACAGTTTGAATGCGCGATTAATGGGGTTGCCCGTGACTGGGAATGGAAGACGGGAATCTTTTGCGCATATACCGATGCCTCGTATGACCAATACATATATGTTAAATGGTGATAAGGATCCGGCAGAAATTATTGCATCAGTCAAACATGGTTTGTATGCAGCAAATTTTGGTGGTGGACAAGTGGATATTACCAGTGGGAAATTTGTTTTCTCTGCTGCGGAAGCTTATATGATTGAAGATGGAAAAATTACTTATCCGGTTAAAGGAGCGACTTTGATTGGTAATGGCCCAGATGTACTAACAAGGGTTTCTATGATTGGCAATGATATGTCACTCGATCCAGGTGTTGGAACATGCGGAAAAGAGGGGCAAAGTGTACCGGTAGGGGTGGGGCAACCCACATTACGCATTGATGGATTAACAGTGGGCGGTACGGGAAGTTGACGGCACGCTGATGAAACGTTACCGTTAGGATATTTATAACTTGTTGAAATTGATATTAGGATGTAGAAAGCATGAGTGTGGAATTAACCGGCGCTGAAATTACAATACGCTGTTTGCAGGAAGAAGGAGTGAAGTGTATTTTCGGCTATCCTGGCGGGGCGGTATTGTTTCTTTACGATGAGTTGTTTAAACAGGATAAAGTCCGGCATATTTTGGTACGTCATGAACAAGCCGCTGTACACGCAGCGGATGGTTATGCGCGTTCCAGTGATAATGTGGGTGTGGCTTTAGTTACTTCTGGCCCAGGTGTTACTAATGCGGTGACAGGTATTGCCACTGCTTATATGGACTCGATCCCTATGGTGATCATTAGTGGGCAGGTGCCTACGAGTGCGATTGGTTTGGACGCATTTCAGGAAGTTGATACCGTGGGTATAACGCGCCCTTGTGTCAAACATAACTTCCTGGTGAAGGACGTGACCGAGCTGGCACAAACGATTAAAAAAGCATTTTATATTGCATCAACTGGTCGACCCGGTCCTGTCCTAGTAGATATCCCAAAGGATGTTACGCAACAAAAAACCAAGTTTGTTTATCCAGACAAGGTGACCATGCGTTCTTATAACCCCGTTGTTAAGGGGCATTCCAGGCAAGTTAAGAAAGCTGCGGAATTGATACTGAGTGCCAAACGTCCTATGATTTATGCAGGTGGTGGTGTGATTCTGAGTGATGCTGCGCCCCAGTTAACTGAATTGACGCGAATGCTGAATTTTCCTTGTACCAATACATTGATGGGATTGGGAGGATATCCTGCTACGGATAAACAATCCTTGGGTATGCTGGGGATGCATGGTACTTATGAAGCTAACATGGCGATGCAGTATTGCGATGTGCTAGTCGCTGTGGGTGCTCGCTTTGATGATCGTGTGATTGGTAACCCTAAGCATTTTTCAAATGAAAATAGAAAAATTATTCATATCGATATTGATCCCTCATCTATTTCAAAGCGCGTCAAGGTCGATGTGCCCATTGTAGGGGATGTTCTGGATGTACTGAAAGAGCTTATTAAGTTGCTTAAAGCTGAAAAGGAAAAGCCGGATCAGGCTGCATTGAAAGAATGGTGGAAGCAGATTAATTTATGGCGTGAGCGAGATTGCCTTAAGTTTGACCGTGAAAGCAAGATTATTAAACCACAAATGGTGATTGAAACATTGTTTAATGTCACTAAAGGGGATGCCTTTATTACCTCGGATGTGGGACAACATCAGATGTGGGCTGCGCAATTTTATAAATTTGATAAGCCACGACGCTGGATTAATTCAGGTGGATTGGGCACGATGGGATTTGGTATGCCCGCAGCAATGGGGGTGCAATTGGCAAACCCCAAAGGCAAAGTGGCTTGTATTACGGGCGAGGCAAGTATTCAGATGTGTATCCAGGAGTTGTCGACCTGCAAGCAATATAGATTGCCATTAAAAATCGTAAACTTGAATAATCGCTATATGGGGATGGTTAGACAGTGGCAAGAATTCTTTCACGGTAATCGATATGCCGAGTCTTATATGAATGCACTGCCGGATTTTGTTAAGTTGGCCGAAAGCTATGGTCATGTAGGGATGAAAATTGAACGGCCTGAAGATGTAGAAGGTGCTTTAAAGGAAGCTTTTAAGCTTAAAGATCAGCTGGTATTTATGGATTTTATAACTGATCAGACTGAGAATGTTTTTCCAATGGTGCCAGGCGGTAAAGGGCTTTCTGAAATGATTCTGGTGTAGAAAATAAATGCGACATATTATTTCGTTATTAATGGAAAATGAAGCAGGCGCTTTGTCTCGCGTAGCCGGTTTATTCTCAGCTCGCGGCTATAATATCGAGTCACTTTCTGTGGCTCCAACAGAAGATCCAACTTTGTCACGTATGACGCTGGTTACCGTAGGATCTGATGAGGTGGTGGAACAAGTCACAAAGCAATTGAATAAGCTGATTGAGGTGGTAAAAATCATCGATTTGAATGATGGTAGCCATATAGAGCGTGAAATGATGTTGGTTAAAGTCCGTGCCGTTGGTTCTGATCGAGAAGAAATCAAACGACTGGCCGAGATTTTTCGTGGCTGTATTATCGATGTAACCGATAAATCTTATACTATTGAGTTAACGGGCACTAGCTCGAAACTTGATGCATTCCTCGAAGCAGTTGAACGCAATGCAGTTTTAGAAACGGTGCGTACAGGTGCTTCTGGCATAGGGCGCGGAGAATGGATTTTAAAGGTATAATCCATTTTTGCTAATTAATCCGAATCTTGAAGTTAGTGATCCAGAGCAGTTTATCTTTTTGTTGTAAGATATTCTCTATATTGCTTACCTGTTTCTGTTCTAATTTATGTTTAAAGGAAAATAATGAAAGTTTTTTACGATAAAGATGCCGATTTGTCTCTTATTAAAGGAAAGAAAGTAACTATATTGGGTTATGGTTCACAGGGGCATGCTCATGCTAATAATTTGAGTGAGTCTGGTGTCAAAGTTACTGTTGGTTTGCGCAAGGGCGGGGCATCTTGGGGTAAAGCGGAAAAAGCTGGTTTAATGGTCATGGAAGTGTCTGCAGCCGTTAAGAATGCAGATGTTGTAATGGTTCTGTTACCCGATGAACAGATTGGATCGGTGTATAAGGCAGAGATCGAACCAGGATTGAAGAAAAATGCTACATTAGCCTTTGCCCATGGTTTCAGTGTTCACTATGGACAAGTAACCCCGCGCGAAGATCTTGATGTTATTATGATTGCACCAAAAGGTCCGGGGCACTTGGTGCGGTCAACCTATCTACAAGGTGGCGGTGTGCCATCGCTGATCGCAGTGCATCAGGATAAGTCTGGCAAAGCACGCGATTTGGCATTGTCGTATGCGGCAGCTAATGGAGGCACAAGAGGAGGTGTTATTGAAACAAGTTTTCGTGAAGAAACGGAAACAGATTTGTTTGGTGAGCAGGTTGTATTATGCGGTGGTTTAACCGCGCTAATTCAGGCTGGTTTCGAAACCTTAGTAGAAGCGGGTTATGCACCAGAAATGGCCTATTTTGAGTGTTTGCATGAAGTTAAGTTAATTGTGGATTTGATCTACGAAGGCGGTATTGCAAATATGCGCTACTCGATTTCGAATAATGCGGAATATGGCGATGTATCACGCGGTCCTCGGATTATTACGGATGAGACTCGTGCGGAAATGCGTAAAATATTGCGTCAAATTCAAACAGGCGAGTATGCCCGAGAGTTTATTCTGGAAAATCAATCGGGAGCGCCCGTACTTAAATCAAGTCGTCGTATCGCTTCAGAGCATCAAATTGAACAGATTGGCGCTAAATTGCGCGATATGATGCCATGGATTAAGAAGAATAAACTTGTTGATCAAGTGAAGAATTAACTATAGATATTTTCCATACGATTTAAGCTTCTGCATTATTTACTCATTTGTTGTAATTTATTTATGGCTCATTATCCTCACCCTATTATTGCTCGTGAAGGCTGGCTTCACATTGCGATAGCGTTTGCTATTGCGTTAGGTGTCAATATATATGTCGACTGGACTTGGGCAATACCATTTTGGGTAATTGCCTGTTTCGTTCTACAATTTTTCCGTGATCCGCCTAGAGAAGTGCCTGTGGATCGTAATGCGATACTGGCACCCGCTGATGGTAGAATTGTGGCTGTGGAAAAGGTGCAAGATCCTTATCTGGAGAGGGAGGCCGTTAAGATCAGTGTATTTATGAATGTATTTAATGTGCATTCTAATCGTAGTCCCGTGGATGGAGAGGTGCGCGATAAATGGTATTTCCCGGGAAAATTTTTGAATGCTGATTTACCCAAAGCTTCACTGGAAAATGAACGTAATGCGTTATGGATTAAGGCTGATAATGGAGCTGATGTGACTTGTGTACAGGTGGCCGGCTTGATCGCAAAACGCATCATTTGTCATGTGTCACCAGGCGACCATCTAGAACGTGGCCAACGTTTTGGCTTCATTCGATTTGGTTCGAGAGTTGATGTTTATTTACCACTCAATACTAAGATTAATGTCAATATCGGCGATAAAGTATCTGCGACACGGACAGTTCTGGCAGAGTTTCGCGAAGAAGATAAAGCGGTTAGTTAAGGGAATATATTATTTCCATTGAGATTTAGGGGGGGGGGCAGAGTCTCTGTATCAAAATAGACCTTGACTCGATGTATTCAAAATTGCAAAAGATTAATTTAATTATTACTACTAGGTATTTTATTTATTAGCATTCTCTTCATATATCAATAATGCCTGACTCTCTATCAGAACCAGAACGTATCGTACTTAAGTCTCGACTGCGGCGACGTGGTATTTACTTATTGCCTAATTTATTTACAACAGCGGCATTATTTGCGGGCTTTTATGCCATTGTGCAAGCGATGAATGGGAATTTTGAATATTCAGCAGTAGCTGTCTTTATTGCTATGGTGCTTGATGGACTAGATGGTCGTGTAGCAAGGCTTACGGGTACCCAAAGTGAATTTGGAGCAGAATACGATAGTATGTCAGATATGGTTTCTTTTGGTGTTGCGCCTGCACTGATTGTCTATGAGTGGGCTTTGAAAGAAATGGATCAATGGGGTTGGATTGTCGCATTTATTTACTGTGCCTGTGCGGCCTTGCGACTTGCACGATTCAATACCAATATAGAGGTGGTAGATAAACGTTTCTTTCAGGGTTTACCCAGTCCTGCAGCAGCAGCATTAATCGCTGGGCTTGTTTGGGTGACGATTAATTTTCAGGTACAAGGAACCGATATTAAATGGCTGGCTTGTATAGTGACTTTATTCGCTGCGCTAACTATGGTCAGTAATATTCCTTACTATAGTGGTAAGGAAATCAATTTACGTCGAAGAGTACCGTTCTTCTCTATTTTGTTATTAGTATTGTTCTTTTTTGTTTTGATCCCCAGTCATCCGCCATTAGTATTATTTTGCTTGTTTGCGGTTTATGCATTCTCTGGTTATTTTATTAAGTTGTGGCGGTTTGGTAGAAGTAAGAAGAGTGCTGAATCAGCGAGTTCCTGACGATTATCTATTGCACAAAAAGAAAAAACTATTTATATTCCCTCTCTATGTTAGCAATAAATTATATCAATGTATCGCACTTATTACCAATTCCCAAAGTTCTAGCGGAATTGTTACTGCGCTTTATGCGCTAAAAATTCTACCCCCTACTTCTTGTCTTCCCTATAAAATTCGTAAAACGAGTTTTAGCATACTTTAAGTTTTCTTCCTGAAGCGGAGAGCATAATGCAAGAGCATTTAATTATTTTTGATACAACCCTGCGTGATGGCGAACAGAGTCCTGGCGCATCCATGACCAAAGAGGAAAAAGTACGCATTGCCTGGCAGCTAGAACGTATGGGAGTGGATGTTATTGAAGCAGGTTTCCCTGCTGCTTCTAATGGAGATTTTGAAGCCGTTAAGGCCGTTGCCGATTCCGTTAAAGAAAGTGTAGTGTGTGGTTTGGCGCGCGCAATAGAGGCTGATATTCGGCGTGCGGGAGAAGCGTTAGAGGGTGCGCAATCGGCACGTATTCATACCTTCATTGCGACATCTCCAATTCACATGAAGAATAAGCTCAGAATGTCGCCTGATCAAGTGATTACTCAAGCTGTAAAAGCAGTGAAATGGGCGCGGCAATATACTGATAATGTGGAGTTCTCTCCAGAAGACGCGGGTCGTTCTGAAATAGATTTTTTGTGTCGAATCCTTGAAGCCGTTATTGACGCAGGTGCGACCACATTGAATATTCCAGATACAGTTGGCTATACTATGCCAGAGCAATTCGGAAAGCTGATTCGTGACTTGCGAGAACGTATTCCTAACTCTGATAAGGCAATCTTTTCGGTTCATTGTCATAATGATTTGGGGCTGGCTGTGGCTAATTCGTTGGCTGCTGTTATGAATGGTGCGCGGCAAGTTGAATGTACCATCAATGGTTTGGGCGAGAGGGCTGGAAATGCTGCACTGGAAGAAGTCGTCATGGCCGTGCGTACGCGTCAGGATTATTTCTCCTGTGATACCAGAATCGATGCCACACATATTGTTTCGGCCAGTAAACTAGTGTCTGGTGTTACCGGTTTTCCTGTGCAGCCCAATAAAGCAATTGTTGGTGCGAATGCTTTTGCGCATGAATCAGGTATTCATCAGGATGGTGTACTAAAACACCGGGAAACTTATGAGATTATGCGCGCAGAAGATGTGGGTTGGAATGCAAACAAATTATTGCTGGGAAAACACTCAGGGCGCAATGCATTTCGCAATCGTCTTATGGAGCTAGGTATTGAATTGGAGTCTGAAGAAATGCTGAACAATACTTTTATGCGTTTCAAGGAGTTGGCAGATAAGAAGCATGAAATATTCGATGAAGATTTACATGCATTGGTTTCTGATGAGGTGCTGGTGCTGCAAGAATGTTATCGACTCATATCATTAACCGTTCATTGTGAAACAGGTGAAGTTCCTTACGCACGCATAGTGATTTCCGATAATGGCAATGAGATGCGCGCTGAGTCTCAAGGAAGCGGTCCGGTGGATGCGACTTTCCGGGCGATCGAAATGCTGCTGACGAGTGGCGCCGAATTACAGTTATTTTCGGTCAATAATATTACCAGTGGCACAGATGCGCAAGGGGAAGTAACGGTTCGGCTACGTAAGTCTGATCGTATCGTTAATGGACATGGAGCGGATACTGATATTGTTGTGGCTTCTGCAAAAGCCTATCTGAGCGCGTTGAATAAACTATGTAGTAAGCTGGAGCGAGCTCATCCACAGGTATAGGGCGGTTATAAACTGGATCACAAGATGATGAAACATAAATTAGCAGTATTATTTTGCTTGGTATCTCTGCTGTTGAGTGTCCAGGTACAAGCATTTCAGTTTCAAGATGCAACAGGGAAAATCCATAAGCTTGCAGACTATAAAGGGCGGTGGGTACTGGTTAATTTTTGGGCAACCTGGTGCCCGCCTTGCCTGAAAGAAATACCCGATTTGATTGCTTTGTATGAAAATCGTCATGATGTGATGGTAATCGGTGTGGCAATGGATTTCGGTGATCCGCAAGTGGTCATGGAGTTTGTTAAGTCCATGTCGATTACATATCCCACAGTTCTGGGTAATCGACAGATCGCTTCTCAATTGGATGAAATTTCTCTATTGCCAAGTACCTATTTTTTTGATCCAGATGGAAATCCAGCTGCACGCCAGCTCGGTATCATTTCGCGCGACAGTATAGAAAAATTTATTGAGTCAAAGTCGACTGGAAAAGCTGTGATCACTACACCGTGGTAGTGGACTAGTGTTGATTATATTTCAGGCTTAGTTAGCTATTAGGCGATGATGGAGTATATCGCCAAGTACTCGCCCATTTATCGAATACGAGCTGAGGATAAGTCACTGCACCTAGGCTACCGTTATATCTTCCAAGGGCGCGAAAATAATCACCCTGTTCTTTATTAAGGTAATGTCGCAGAATTGTGCAGCCATAGCGCAAATTAACGCGCAAATGAAAAAGATTATGATCCTGATGACCAATTGCCTCGATCCAGAATGGCATAACCTGCATATAGCCGCGAGCGCCTGAGTGAGAGATTGCGTATTTTTTGAAGCCGCTTTCAACTTGAATGACACTTAATACGAGTTGAGGATCGAGTCCTGCACGTATTGCCTCATAATAAACTGTTCTTAGAAATTCTTCCCGTTCTATTGGATCGGGAATAAATTTTTCTAATCGACGACTCATAGTAACAAGCCAAGTAATGTTGTCAGCCATGGCAGCATACTCAGTATATGAAACAGCTTGATCACTTCTCTCGTGAAGCAGAATAGTTTGAGTGCTAGCCGCAAGCTGCTCGTAATGTTGGTTATTTGCGTTGAGCAAACTTGAGAATAGAAAAAGTAATATCGTGTAAACTAATTTATACATAACTTGGCTTTTATAAATGAGAAAATTTCATCAATAGGTATCGCTTGCGCAGTTTGATCTTTTCGTCCTTGATATTCAATAATAGATTGTTTGAGTCCTCGTTCACCAATAACAATCCGATGCGGGATGCCGATTAACTCCATATCAGCAAACATGACACCGGGACGTTCGTCACGGTCATCTAATAGCACTTCGATGTGAGCATCACAAAATTGCTGATATAGCCTTTCCACAGTTTCTTTTACTGAAATACTTTTCTGTAGGCCGATCGGTATGATAACGAGCTGAAAAGGAGCCATTAAAGTTGGAAAAATGATGCCTTGTTCATCATGACTTTGTTCAATAGCAGCAGCAACAATGCGTGAAATTCCTATACCATAGCAACCCATTTCCATAGATCGAGATTGACCGGATTCGTCGAGATAGCTAGCTTTCATGATTTCGGAGTATTTTGTTCTCAACTGAAAAATATGGCCTACCTCGATACCGCGACAAATTTCCAATTTTCCTTTCCC